>CAZXRI010000035.1:0-2189 GCA_964642765.1 uncultured Methanosarcinales archaeon
TAATTTAAAATTGTAAACATGCTCTAAAACCTCAGAACAAATAACTACATCAAAGAAATCATTGGGGTAATTAGTCTCAGAAATATCCGCTTGTTTGATATCTGCAAAGGGGCAGCGAAGCTTAGTCCTATCTAGTGCGACAGGGGTTATATCTACACCATAATACTCATAATCTTTTGCTGAGTTATATATGCTTTCTAGCAAGTGTCCTTCGCCACAACCAGCATCTAATACTTTCTTAATCTTTTGTCTTTGAGATATGCTTTTGACAATGTTTTTAATTCTGTTATTATGTACGAATCTTACCATCCAATTCTTGGAGTTATATATTTGATCCATATGATCAACTGGCATTACAATGTGTTTATGTCTGTCTTGAATCATACTTTAAATGAAAATAAAGTTATTAATAAATATTATGATTTTAAGGTGTATTGTCCAAAATAATAAAGGGTGGATATTTCACTATCTGAATGAAATACTATATACTCCAACCACAGTGCAAATCAAACTTGCTGAAATAGATATATGTTAGTTGTAGGAGAGATAGGTTTCCAATTTTATCTGTGAAGTTCAAAATATATTTATATTACTACAAGGTTTTAAATCTCTGGATGGAATTATCAATAGTAATACCTGCATATAATGAAGAGAAAAGGATTGGTGAGACCTTTTCAAAAATAACTGATTTTTTGAATAAAAACAGGATTCAGAATGAGATTATCTTAGTTGATGACGGTTCTACTGATAAAACTATTGATATAGTTAAAAAATTTAAGGGGGATATTCGCATTTTAAGGAATAGGATTAACTCAGGAAAAGGTTATTCTGTGAGGAGAGGAATAGAAAATGCTAAATACAATCTGGTCATATTTACAGATGCTGACCTATCCACTCCTATAGAAGAGTTATCTTTAATGTTCAAGGAGATAAAAAATGGTAATGACATTGTTATTGCTTCTCGATCTCTACCAGAATCAGTTATTGTTGTTAAACAGCCATTCTACCGGCAAATTTTGGGCAGAGCATTTCCATTTTTTGTTAGATTATTATTGATTCCGAGACTTAAAGATACTCAATGCGGATTCAAATTGTTTAAAACTAATGTAGCTAAAAGACTCGTTAAATTTCAGACTGTATGTAGATTTTCTTTTGATGTGGAGTTGTTATATCTTGCGAAAAGGTTAGGGTATAGAATTAAAGAAGTGCCTGTTACATGGGTTGATAAAAAAGGTAGCAAGGGAAATCCATTTAAAGATGCCTTTATAATGTTCGGTGATTTAATAAGAATAAGGTTTAACGCTTTTGTGGGGAAATATCGCTAGATGAAATTTTTTGCCTTGAAGCATATCTTTCTGATTTCTGTTGTTTTAAAATCCAATCAGTTTACTTCCAAACCTCAATAATCCTGGCTCTGCTATAAGGAGTCTTGCAATAAACTTCGACGGAAATTCCCTGTCGTTATTTTCAAGAACTTCTTTTACTTTTTCTTTTCCAATCATTGATACGAGCTTGTTATAATCATTATCTGAGAATCTGTCAAGGGTTTTTCTTATCATGTCATGGACAAATAAATCCTTTCCGATTTTCTTTTTGATTTCCGTCGGGTAATCCTTATTGTTTACAATGCAGTCTGCCAATGTTTTTGCCGCAATCATGCTGAATACAATGCCTCCGCCTGTTGTGTTTTTTATCTGGCATGCAGAATCTCCGACGAGAAAAACATTATCTTTTTGTATCTGAATTGCTTTTTGGTAAACAGGAATTGGACCGCCTTGCATTTCAAGGATTTTTCCGTTGAACTTTTTTATGAATGCATCAAAAAGTGCTCTTGGATTTTCATAGGCTGCCAATCCAACTCTTGCAATGTCGTCGGATTCAGGAACAAACCAGCCGAAAAATTTTGGAAAATTGCTTCCGAAATATGTATCAAATTTGTCTTTCTCGCATTCTGTTTTCAGGACTGCCTGAACGCCGACAAGGATTTTTCTGTTGCCGTAAATACCGGCAGATTTTGCAACAGAGCTTAAAGGGCCGTCTGCACCGACGAGAATGTCTGTTTTGATTTCTTTCATCTCATTATTCTTTGTATCTCGGATTTTCATCAGGTTATTTTTAGAATCAAAATCCATGAACCTGTTATTCAGAAATAATTTTGCTCCAGAATCAATTGCCTTGTCAGCAAAATA
>CAZXRI010000035.1:2199-9282 GCA_964642765.1 uncultured Methanosarcinales archaeon
ATAATCCTTTTTCTTCATGTTCAAAACAGCAGAATTACCGTCGGGAGAATTTACAGAGATTCTTTTTATTGTGTTAACAAGGAATTCTTTTTTAGGAATCTTTAATTCATCTATTATTTCGTTAGCTGGCATTATCTCGTGAAATGATTCTGTCAAAATTCCAGTGCATTGAATTGGAGCTCCGACGCATTTATGGTCTTCAAAAATCTGCACATCTAATCCAGCTTTTGCCAATTCATAAGCAAGCATTCCTCCTGCAGGACCTGAGCCGATAATGGAAATCATAAAAATAAGTTAAATTCTTTAATTTAAAATTCTTGTTGTCGACCGCAGATTATTCCTGATAATAACTGCTATTTCCGAGAGCAAGTGCAATCTCTGCTTTTTTTAATTCCTTGCCGAGATAAGCAATGTGGTCTTTTTTTGTAAACCACTTGACATTATGTTTTTCTTCGTAATCAAATATCGCAACATAAATATCCTGAGGCCTTCTTCCGACGAAAACCTTCTCTATTTCATGCTCTTTATTACAAATCGCAACAGAAATATTTCCCCTGTCCCATTCTATCCTGATGAGGCAGTAATATTGTGTCGGCTCGATACGAAAATCCTTGTAGTCATCCCATTCCTTTACATGAATTACTTCAAAATCCTTTCCGACTTTCTTGTCCTTTACCCATGCTGGTCTTTCCGGTGTTGCCATGGTTTTTGATAGAGTTCTGCTCTATATAAAGTTTGCTGCGTATCTTGAAATGTATTGAGTGATTCCATATAATAACCCTTGGATAGTTATATCATGTAACTACTTTAGTATACTCATCCGCAGAAAAGTTTAAATAGTAGTTAGCTTTACTCTCTTTCTTAATGTAGTCATGGCGTTTGCCATAATCTAATAAAAATTTTTAAAATTTGGGGGGAATAAAAAATGAGTATAAAGAATTTAGTGGTGTTGTTAATGGTTTTGGTTTCTATGTTTTTGTTGTCAGGAACCGCATATGCTTTGAATGATAGCGATATAAAGCTAACGCATGTTGAAGTGAATGATGCTCCTGTATTGGGCATTTTGGGTTCTAAAGATATTAAAAAGTCAAATGAACTGGATATTCTGATTTCATTTGATACATATATAAATTCTGATGATTTTCAGGTTCAGGCAATTATTTCTTCCACAGACCTTAAAGGTTCAATAAGTGATATAACTGATACATTTACTGTAAAAGCAGGTAACAATTATGATAAAAGGTTTAACCTGAAGCTTCCTATAAGGATTGATCAGGCAAGATTCGACCTTAGGTTAATATTCTCCACCAGAACAGGACCTAGTGTTGAGAAATTAATACCTTTTGATGTTTCATCTGATAAGCAGGTGATTGAGATAAGGGATGTTGTAGTTAATCCTGAAGGCGAAGTGGCAGCTGGAAGGCAATTGTTTGTTACAGCAAGAATAAAGAACAGAGGAACTGAATCTTCTGAAGACATTAAGATAAAGGCAAGCATTCCAGAGCTCGGAGTAAGCGCATCTGATTATGTAGATTCTTTGGATGCTGAAGGCGGAGATGATGATTCAGCAACAACAGAAGAGCTTTACTTAAGGATTCCTAATAATGCAAAAACAGGAGATTATACTCTTAAGGTAGAAGTTGAGTATGATGATGGAGACGAATCAGAGACAAAGACTTCGATTATCCATGTCAGGGGAGAAGAGGCTGCTGCTGATAGTGCAGAAAAGGCAGAGTCAAAGACTTATATTACATTAGGTCCTGAATCGCAGGATATTGCATTGGGCGGAACTGGTATTTATACATTGACTCTTATTAATCAGGGTAATGAGGCAAAGAGTTATACTGTTGATGTTACCAGTGCAAGTTGGGGAGCATTTAAAGTATCTCCTTCAAATGTTGTTGTTGTTAACAAGGGCGAGTCAAAGGCACTTACTATAAGTGTTGAGCCTAAGGATACAGCAAACGCAGGAGAGCAGTCTTTTGCAGTTACTGTAAAATCTGGAGATTCATTGCTTAAGCAGGTTCTTTTGAAGGCAAATCTAGTCGGGAAGGCATCGACTGCAAAGTCATCTGATTTGAGGAATATGGTCGAAATCGGGTTGATTGTGCTTGTTGTGCTGCTCGTGATTGTTGCTCTTATCATCGGATTTAGCAAGTTGAAGGGCGATGATGAGAAGCCTAAGGAAGAGACTTACTATTAAGCATTTTATTTTTTGAAATTTTATTTTCTTATTTTTCTTTTATCATTGTTTTTTATGCTTTTATTTTAGTAATCAAAGGGGTTTAAGTAAATGGAAAATGGCGGCTGCTCGTAATAATGTTTTGTTTCTTCTTGTAACGGTTGTTTTATTTTTATCGGCTGTTAATCCTGTTTTTTCAGCAACGCCTAAGTTTGTGGTTGATTTCGGGCGAGTTAAGAATTATGCTGATTATGCCGACGGGAAATTTAGTTCTTATAGTGATTTTTATTCGGTGTGCGAAGGTTCCAGATATGTGATTCCTGTGAAGGTTAGCAATGTCGGTGATGTTTCTCTTGCGTTTACTTTCAGCTCTGATTCAGAGAAGTGGGTTAGGGTTCCTAAATCACTTAAAGTTGGGCAAGGGCAGAGCAATATCTTTTTTGTGAGCATTTCCCCTCCTGAGAATTCTAAGGGGACTTATGTTGCTGATGTTTTTTTTAATGTTGATAAGTATGATGCAAAGGTTAAGAGGCAGATCCCGATTCTTGTCGAGAAGTGCGTTTCTCTTGAGATTTTGCCGATTAAATATTCTGACAAGGCTTGCTCTTGCAGGGGTTATGTTGGGAATTTTTCTCTTGTGAATTCCGGTGATAGGGGTGTTTCTGCGAGATTGTCTTTGGCTGAGCCTGACTGGATTTGGATGGATTTGAATTCTTCTTTTGTGTTTTTGCCTAAGTATGATAAGGAAGATTTTTTGATTAGGGGAGAGGTTCCTTGTAATTTGTCAGGGAATGCTGATGTTTCTATTAAGACTGTGTCTAATAATTTTACGAAATATTTTAATTTTACTCTCGATGTTTTGGATTCTGATGAGTGCAGTGTGGCTTCTTTTTCAGGAGAGGATAAGCATGTTTTTAGTTTGGGCAGTCCTGTTTCTGTTTTGTATTTGACTAATAATGGTGCTGATAAGTCTTCTTATGTGATTAAGGCGGATTCTGGTTTTGTTTCTGTTTCTCCGAGTGAGGTTGCGCTTGAGCCTGATGAATCTGTTTCTGTGAGGATTAGGCTTCTGGATAAACAGGTTAATGAGAGCAGGGTGAGGATTTTTGCTGTGTCGGGGAATTCGTCTTATTTTCATGATATTGTTGTTGAGTCAAAGGAGGGGAAGATTTTTTCTTCAGGTTTTTCAGGAGGGATTTCTTCTTTTGCTGAGTCTTTCGAGAGGTTTTTTAATTATTATCGGTATTATATTATTGCTGCTCTTGTGATAGTTATTCCTATTTTGTTTTATTTGATTTATTCTGCTGGGAATAGGCAGCCAAAGAAAAAGAAGCCGAGGAAGAAGAAGGATTTGATTGAGACTATCGAGGATTCTGAGTAGTTGTTTATTGGAAAACTGGGGTCATGGGGATTCGAACCCCAATCTAGCGGTATAGCCCATGTTTAAGTCATCCCTTTCGGTCATCGCTCCATGTCTGGAGCCGCCTATACTAGCCAGGTTATACTATGACCCCTTAATCGAGAGGAAATTTTATTTGGATTTAAATGTTTGCTCTTTGTTAAGTCAAGTTTCTGAGTATGAATTTTTTAATGTGTTCTATTCAATTTTTGTTATATTACTAAAAAAACAAAATCCATATCTTTATTTTTGGCTCAGTCAAAAATCACTTTATATTGCTGACTGTGATTTTTTCCTTCGCAAATTATATTATTTCTGCCGACGAGATAATATCTATTCTCATTAAGGATTCTATCCGTTTCATGAGAAAATCTATCTTTCCTGCTCGGCAGTGATTAATGAAAGTAGTGGATTTTTTAAATTTTGACAGTTTTAAAATATGCCAGATAAAAATAAAGGTATATGCTCAAGAAGTCTACATTATGACAGAGATAATTTTTTATAATCCAAAAATAAATCTTCTTTCATGGAACTCTTCTTGAAAAATAAAGTTGCAATCATAGGTGGCTCGTCGTCTGGAATTGGCAAGGCTGTTGCAATTGCATTAGCACAGGAAGGATGCAATGTTATTATCTGCGGAAGAAATAAGGAGAAATTATCTTCGGCAAAAAAGGATATTCTTTCTCTTACAAAGGCAAAAGCCCTTGATGTGCAAGTTGACCAGTCAAATCCTTCTGATATAAAGAAACTCGTCGAGAAAGTTATGTATAAATTCAATCGGATTGATATTCTGTTTACTAATACAGGAGGCCCAAAGCCAGGAAACTTTTTTGATGTTTCCGAGAAGGATTGGCTTTCTGCACATGAATCATTGCTTCTTTATGTCGTGAGAATGTATAACGAGGTTATTCCTATAATGAAAAAGCAGAAATTCGGCAGGATAATCAACGATACTTCTTTTACAGTCAAGGAGCCAGCAGAAAATCTTGTTTTGTCGAATGTTTATCGGACTGCTGTCGTTAGTCTTGCAAAGAGTTTGTCGAGAGAGCTTGCTGGTTATGGGATTACTATTAATAATATCTGCCCGGGATATGCTGATACAGATAGGCTGAAAGAGATTTTTTCTAATCAGGCAAAGAAGAAAGAGATTTCTGTCGAGGATGTTTATCGGAATATTATTTCTGGAATGCCTATCGGAAGATTGCAGAAGCCAGAGGAGATTGCTGCTCTTGTTGTGTTTCTTGCATCTGAAAAAGCATCTTCAATAACTGGCTCGACGATAAATGTTGATGGCGGGTTGATGAGGGGGCTCACTTAAATCTACACCTATTTTAAAGTAGTTACAAACATCGCATTTTTATAGTTATATTGATTTCTATCTCTGATGTTACAGATTCCGACTCTTAATAATATCTACCATAGAAGGGGAGAATCTGGCAGAATTGTAGTTCCCATAGATCGTAGCAGAGACCTCTCAAAAAGAAGCGACTTAGAACAAGTAATCAAAGAATACCGCGAATCTCCACAAAATCCAATAGATTATAGTTGGATGCGTGATGATGATTTAATTGACTTATTCTGCAACGAATTTTATAAAGAAGTTTCTAAACTACCTTATGAAAAGCTTATTGTTAGCTCAGAAATAATGTTCAAAATTATTGGCTTTTACAATAGTCAAAATGTTATTCCTGATATCAGTGTAGAAGATTCATCAGCAGATGTTCCAAACCTAACAGCAACTCAGGTTAGCTGGGATTCAGAGGATGAAAAAATTGAACTTGCAATAAGAATTGCTCTAGAAAAAGGTAGTATCCCTTATCCTGATGGAAGAAAGGGATTATTGCTCGGAGAGTCGTATACTGATAATGGTTTAGTATCAACATTCCGCAGATATTGTAAAGAAAATAATTTGACATTAGATTATATCGCCGGTGCTATTGCGGGAAGGAGTTATCCAGAGGTAGCTTATGGCTATAATCATTTACATAATCTGGGTACATGGTGGCATGGCATTTATTGGTTTCATCGTTCAGAACAATACACAAGAATTGAGGAAAAATTAAAAGCAGATTCTCGGAAGAAAAAGGTCTGGGATATCGGAACATATAACGGTGAAGAGCTTGCTGGGTTGGTTGTTCATTTAAAAGAAAAAGGCATTGAAAGGTCAGTGCAGTTTGTCGGAACAGATTTATTTGCTCCTGATTCGTCAAGAATAATGTACGCAGGCATATCTACAATTGATAATTCTTATGGTAGAGAAGCTCTTAAAAGATGGTTTCAAATTGTTGCTCCATATTCATGTCGGCCTAGCCAAGAATTGATAGAACAAATGGAACTTAAGCAAGGAGATATAACAATATCACATGAGCAAGATTGCGATATTATTTTGTTCAATGATGTTCTTCATGCTATCCCATACAAAAAAAGGTGGAGAGCATTAGCTAATGCAGTAGCCGGATTAAATCCTGGCGGCTTGCTATTCACACAAAACGATGCATACGAAGACAAATTTAGACAGTTTTTGGTAGCCCAAGCTATTGAGAGCTATGTCTTTTTTCATAGGAAAATTACTTTCGTAGAGAGAAATAGCGAAAATGCAAGTTATGTTATCATGAGGAAAAGATAATGTTTGCAAAAAGCCTCAGCAACAGCAAGCAAATTCTCCTCTCAAAACTCCATCTCATCCCCAATCCTCGTCTGAGTTTTCTTTATAGTCCCTTCAGGCAATTCAACAGCATACTTTGCAGGTGATTTATTATTATATATAGTAAACGGCATGAAGTTCTCTTTCATATCAACAATCCTCTTATTCCCGTCGAGAAAAATTATGTCAATCGGAAAAAAGACAAAAAACATGTGGAATGAAACCTTTTTTTCTTTTCCTAAATCAAATATCATGCATGTATCTTTCAGCTTTTTATGGAACATAAGCCCAACAGCTAATTCAAGCGGGCTTTTTCTCAATACTTGATTCTCGACGAGAATTGCCTTCCTTGTCTTGTTTATTATTTTGTTTGGTATCATCTTTGATAAGCTTTTTCTGTTGTAACTCATAAATTAAACTTTCTAATTACAAAAAGCGTAAAAGAAAAGATTTATATATCTCTTTTGTGATTGATTAAATTCTTACTTTTAGGGGTGTATAGATGGCGATGAAAAAAGAGGAAAGTATAAAGGTATGTTTAGGATTTTCCAGGATTTTCCTGTTGATATTGATATTCTCTCTTGTTACATTAATGTTCTCCTCCTTAGCTTTAGCTCTAAACTTGAATAATTTTACTGTGTGGAATAATTTCAAGGTGTTTTCAGGAACAACTGCACCTTATGCGTCGAATGGTCCAGGATGTATCATGGGTCCTTCTGTTCAAAATTCAGGAACACTTTCTGTCGGACAATATTGCCCTAATAATAATGATGCCTCATACGATTTGGGAGCTGTCTGGGCTGATATGGATACTAATTATGTTGCATGGCAAATATATGCTCTTAATATTAATGGTTC
>CAZXRI010000036.1:0-9090 GCA_964642765.1 uncultured Methanosarcinales archaeon
TCTTTAAGATAATTGATACTGCAATCAAAATAAAGCAGAACCCGCAGAAATATTCTGAAAGCCTTAAAGGAAAGACACTAGCTATGCTCTTTCAGAAAACCTCGACGAGAACCAGATTAAGCTTTGAGGTTGCAATGTACCAATTAGGAGGGCATGCAATATTTCTTGATTGGATGCAGACTAATTTTACTCTCGGTGCAATAAAGGATGAGGTAAAATGCATTGCACGATATTGCGATATAATCATGGCTCGCGTTTATGAGCAGCAGGATTTGGAGTTAATGGCAAAGGCAGTTAAAATTCCAATCATAAACGGATTAAGCGATGACCATCATCCATGCCAGATTCTCTCTGATTTACTGACGATAAAAGAAAAGCTCGGGGATTTCAAGAATGTCAAGATTGCCTATATAGGAGATGGGAATAATGTATGCAATTCACTTATAATCGGATGTGCAAAACTTGGAATAAAAATATCAGTTGCAACTCCTAAGGGTTATGAGCCAGAGGATGATGCAATAAAGCTCGGGAAAAAATCAGGAGTATTTGAATTAACAAGAGAGCCAAAAAAGGCAATCTCAGGTTCAAACATCGTCTATACAGATACATGGATTTCAATGGGGCAGGAAAAGGAAAAGGAAAGGCGAATCAGGATATTCAAGCCATACCAATTAAACAAAAAGCTGGTCGGAGATTCAAAGGCTTTGATAATGCACTGCCTTCCTGCACATAGGGGATATGAAATTACCGACGACATAATTGACAGCAAGAATTCTATTGTATTTGATCAGGCAGAGAACAGGATGCACTGCCAGAAAGCCATATTGCTTTGGGTAACAGGGAAGATATGAACTGATTATTTAACAGCATCCAGAATATACTCCTTGATTCTCTCGACGTCATTCCTTGTTACGTGCTTAAACCAAAGCCCGTCAGGATAAATCACCATAACTGTTCCGACATTATTGCAGAATCCAAGGCATCTTGTTCTTGTAACCCAAATCTTCGGCGATAATCCGTTTGCCTTGACAAAATCCTTTACTTCCTGATAAATTTCCTGACCATTAACTTTAGAACAGCAGTCTCCTTCATCACGTTCATTGACGCAGATTAGGATATGCTTGAGAGGTCTTGATGTAATTGGTTGCATATATTCAGGAAATTGTATGAGATTTAAAAATCAAGCGGAAAATCAATTTTCTATAAGAAACATTTTTATATAAGATATGTCGAGGGAAGTTTAAAGGTGTTTTAGATTGGTTCGGCTGAAATATAAACTAAGATATATTAATCTCTTTTTTACGCTTGCCCTTATCCTAATCTTCTCGACGATTGTTTCAGCAAATTCTTATGTTGCTGACTTAAGCTTGCTGGCTTCCCAGAATATTTATACCATAAACGAGAGAATTGACTTTAAAGGATACTTATATCTTTCAAATTATAGCGCCGATGGCTCGCTCCAGATTAATCATACTGGATGGATAAATGCCTCAATCAACATATCTATAATTAATAAGGATACAAACTCCAGCCCTATAACTTATCTCATTAACACATCAGACGGAGGACAATTCTATTCCCAGAGTGATTACTATTCAACTGCACTTTTAATATCTGCACCGAACTCGACGGGAAATTATTATCTGAAAGCGATTTATACAGATCCTAATGGAACAGCATGGTTCACGCAAACAGATATACTTGTAGTTAACCAGTCTATAGACAAGCTTCTGATTAGCTCTGACAAAGCTATTTACTCTGCAAGCGAGCAGATGACTATACTTATAGAATCAATTAAACAAATTGGCGACAGGACGGTTGCTATCGCGAATTTTTCTGCAAATGGGACTATTAGAGATAGCAGCAAGGGAATAATTACATCCTTTAATTGTGTTACAGGCTCTAACGGAAAATGCACTGTCTCAACAACAGCACCGAGTGATTATGGAGATTATTCTCTCGAGGCAAATAATTTCAAGAGTTTCGGTTCTTTCAGCGTTATACGATTTGATATAAATGTCAAGATGAAAGACGAGCTTGGGAAATCAACAAAACATACTTTCAACAAAGGAGAGCAGGCATCTGTTGAAGTTGGTGTTATAACAAGTAGCCAGTCTGAGACATATACATTTATTGGCGTTGTAAAAGATAATGCAGGCAATATTTTGAAGAATATAGAATCAACAATCCTGAACTCGACTAATTCATACACAAACAGGTTTACATTTACGCTTGATGCTGTTAATTTCCAGACAGGAACATATATTGCGGATGTGAATGTTAGTAAAACCGGTGATGGAACTGTTCAGGCTTCGACGTCATTTCAGGTTAGAAGCTGGGACATTAATGTAAAGAAAAAAGATACTGGCTCAGGGTTTGAGTATGAATATAGTGCATTTCCTAATCAGAATCTTCACATGGAGTTATATCCTACATGGAGAAGCAATGGCTCTGTAATTGACGCTATTAACGCTACAACCTCAATCAATATTTCTTTGATTGATAAGTTTAGCAACCAGTTGTCTGCTGCAAGCACGATTTTTAATTCAAGTTGCGGCAAGGGAGGATGCTATGAATTCTCTATTGTATCACCAAATATCTCAGGAGAATATTATGTTTCTGTTATTGTTACCCATGATAATGATGCCCAGACACTCAGGCGAAAAATAGGCATAATCTCGACAACAATATCAGCACAATCTACAGATAGGGAGGGTTCATTAAAAGAGTTGTTCGGCACAAACGAGTTTGTATATCTAAGCCTAAGCACTAAAAATGCAAATAACAGCATTAATCTTTCTGATGCAAGTGTAACTTCTGTGGTATATATGAGTGGAACAGAGTTGAGTTATGTTTCTGTCGGAAGCTTTGATTTTGTTAATGCTTCAAACAATGCTTTGGAATGGGGATGGAATAGCACGTCGCAAAGATTAAAGCTGGATGCTCCGACTAATGGCGGTGTTTATAGTATTTATATCTCAGGCAATAATAATTCTGCAGCAGCTTCAACAAGATTTATTGTGAATCCGTATGAGGTTTGCAGTGTTGCTAAAAACACACCAGGGCAGGTAAGCTCAGGATATTATTACGTCTACCAATTCAAGACGAGCGATACAATCTATTTTGAATTGAAACTTACTCAGGCAAATAATCCTCTCGGAAGGGCAACTTCCTTGAATAATAGCGGAGGAAATAGTTCTTATGGCATGGGTACTGCATGCAGTGTTAATACACAAACCAAACAGGTTGTCAGCAATGCTTCTATAACAGTGGAAGATGTAACTAACATCCAGACAGGAAAGATTTTTACATTGAACTCCAGCGAAACCAGATGTCAGGCAGATGATAGCAGCGGCGGTATACATGCACTATAAAGCCAGTCGGGACATGGGATGGCGGAAGTTATGGTGTGAAGTTTAAGATTATTAGCTCTGATAAGCTTACATCAGATATTGCATATGCAGGATTTGATGCGCGCTCATTTTATTTATATGCATGGAGCACAAACTGGCAGAACAAGCCGTCGAGCAATGTTGCTCTGAATATTTATATGTATGAAGCAGGAACAAACTGGTGGGGAAGTGTCGGAAGCGGCGGCTTGAGCGGGACTGTTACTCTCGAGAAAATAGAATATCAGGGAAGAGACGGTGAATGGCTGTCAACACCTATTACATATTCAGATTATAATGTATCAAAGGTTAATGTTTCTTCAATTACCAGTGGAACTGGTACAATGACTCTTAATTATAATAACATCCTTACAGGCCAATGGAAAACAGGAAATTATCGGGCTATTTTGAGAGGAACAGATAATGGTGGCAATACTGATTATGGTTATGCATGGTTTGGCATTAAGCAATGGCAGGCATATGCATCTCCTGTTGACTGTACCAGTGGGACGTGCACTTCAGTTTATAATCTGAATTCAAAGAGTAATGTCAGTCTGTATGTTACAATTAACAATGCCGGGGAATGGGGACAGAGCGGAAATAGCCTTGGCGGAACTGTTGCTATCTCCGTCAATAAAATCCTCGACTGCAGAAAATGGCCATGCACGGAATTGAACGCAAGCAAATATACCGCAACAAATACTTCTGTGACAACGTCGAGCGGCTGGTATTGGTCAGGAAACATCAATAGCAATTATCTAATTAATATCACACCAACAACAGGTTCATGGGGCAGCGGCTATTGGCAGGTTGTTCTTGATATCAACGGCACTGAAACAGGTACAGGATGGTTTAATACAATTGCTTTCTATACTGAGGTAAAGCCAACTGATGTTAACGGAACAAACTGGAAATATAATATTAAGAATGCAGAGCCAATGTTCTTCTCGATTACAACTGTTAAAAGCCAGAAGAGCGGATATTATTATTCTGGTTATAATACGAGTGATTATGAAAATACAACTATTGAAAGTGTTGTTTTAAGGAGATGGGATTCTGCATCTAATCAAAATGTTGAGTATACTTCACCTGCAAGCCTGAATGTTGGCATAGTTGGTGGAGGAAGTGTGATTAATGGCTCAAGGATAATAAATGTTAATTCAACTAACGGAAGCTGGATAAGCGGATATTATTATGGAGAGATTACTTTGAAGAATACTGAGAATGAATTATCAACAGGTTATCTCTGGTTTCAGGTTAAGCCTTTTAGAGCGCAGGTATCTTCAAACCAGTATTCTATTGATAATGATGTTTGTGTTAACGGCACTGTTTATATTTACGAGCCGGATTGGTATACTAATAAATTGCTTACTGGCAACTATTCAATAGCCAGTGTAACCGAGACAACATGGACCGCATCTGGAAGCAGCATGACAACTTATACTAACTTTACTCCGACTGGAACGTTTAATGGTTCAGCTACATTTAGAGTTTGCCCTAATGGAAATAAATGGGGTTCAGGAAGCTGGGGGAATTATCATTATTTGACTGTAAGGATTCAGGATAACCAAAGCAGTACTGATGATGGCTGGCTATCATTTAGGACAGTTCCTTTCTCGCTAAGCTGGGGAAGTATATCAGGAGGGACTAATGTTCTTAGATCTGCAAATATTGCTGCTCCTGTTACATTGACAAAAGCAAGCAGCGGTGCAAGCGCAGCAGGAAGGCTGAATAAAATTTACCAATGGAGATATGACAATTATGCAAGCAGAAGGGAAGATTATTCTTTCTCTGTTGGAAGCTGTGATACGCGTAATTCAGGGACAACAAGCTGTATTGTAAACGGAACCCGGAATGTAACAATTTATGCTCCGACAGATGGATGGAAGGATGGATATAATTATCTGCAGGCTGAATGGTCTGAGTATGATGATTCAAGTTCTGTTGTTCAGGATTATTCAGGTATCTGGTTTAATGCAAGGGGAGCATATTCAGGTTGGTTTAGTTATAGTGATGATAATGGGAATTATAAATATTATTTTTCACCGTCTGAAAATCTCACAATAAGAATCTATGTTCAGGATACTAATGGGAATTATGTTACTGCAAACGTTTCAAAGGTTGAGTATTCAACACCTTCAACAACATGCTGGGCTGATAATTGCAGAACGTATAATGACGCTTCTTATCTTGTAGCTGGTCAGCCAACAGCAAAAAATATGACTGGGAATGCTGTTATTAGGATAATTAAGCCAAGTAGTGATTGGGATAATGGGTATATTTATATTCGAGCTACTGTTACAGGAAATGGCACTGAGGTTATTAAGAATGGATATGTTCAGGTGAAGGATTTGACAGCTCCAAAGGTTACTGTTATATCTCCTTCTTATGGGCAGTTGATTAATACTTCATCATTCTGGATTAACTGGACAACAACAGAATCTGCAAATTGTTATTTGTATGTTCTTAATTATAATAACTACTTTAGCTGGTATTGCTGGAATGGTGGGAATGGCTCTGCAACTCATTGTATAAATTCAAGTTATTCTGGTTCGAGTTATGTTTATGATTATATTGCTAAAGATTATAGAAGCTGGTCACTTCAAAATACTTGGGGCTGGACAAGTAGTTCAACAGGTCTTTCAACAGGAGGCACAAGTCATTATTATCTATATTCACCCAGCCAGATTAACCTTCCTAATCAGACTTATGGTATTAGTATTTCATGCTCGGATTCTGATTGGAATTATGCTTATAATTATACTGTGTTTAAATATAATTCATCTTCTTCTGGCTCAGGAGGTGGAGGAAGCGGCAGTTCTTCAACTAATATTACTAATGTTACTTTAGTTTCTCCAGCTAATGGCTCAAGTGTGAATAATGGAACAGTTACATTTAATTATACATTGAGCGGACCAAGTTCTGCTAATTGCAGTTTGTGGGGAAATTTTACAGGCAGTTGGATTGCTAATATTACCTCAAATAGTGTTTCAAGCGGCAGTAATGTGTTCAGAAAGAACATTTCATCTGCGAATAATTTTGTTTGGAATGTTAGATGTGTTGATGTTAACAACGGAAGTAATTTTGATTGGGGAAATTCGAATTGGACTGTTAATATTAATACCTCAAGCGGCTCATCATCTTCAGGGCAAACAAGCATTGCTAATGTTACTTTAATTTCTCCGCAGAATAATTCATACACGTCTACCGGTATGCTTATATTTAACTTTACTATAACTAATGTGTCATATTCTAATTGCACGTTGTATGGGAATTTCACAGGTAGCTGGCTTGCGAATGTCTCGGTAAGAAATATATCCGCTGGGTATAATAATTTTACAAGAAACCTCGGGAATGGAAGTTATGTGTGGAATGTTTATTGTGTAGACTATACTAATGGCACTAACTATGATTGGGGCAATTTAAACTGGACTGCGAATATTAATACCAGTGCAGGTTCAAGTATTTCATCATCAGCTATAAATGTAACTTTGCTTTATCCGACGAATGGTCTTGTGGTAAATCTTTCAGTGGTATCTTTTAATTATTCTCTTTTATTTGGAGGATATGCTAATTGCAGTCTTTATGGTAATTATACTGGAGGCTGGGTTTTAAACACTACGCAGACTAATCTTTCGTCGGGTAATTATTCTTTTAATCAGAGTTGGATAAACGGGACTTATCTCTGGAATGTTTATTGTGTTAATTATACGAGCAGCTTGGATTATGTATGGGGATCTTCAAACTGGTCTTTCAGGAATAATTATACTGGATGATAAAAAAGGAGGATATGGACTAAAATGAGACGGTTTATTGTTGTGTTGTTAGGTGTGATGCTTTTAATTCCTGCTTATGTTTATGCTGCTGCGAGTTTTCAGGTTACTGCTTTTTCATGCAATCCAAATGAGGTTAAGGTCAGCGACCAGTTTACGTGCACTGCATCTGTTCAGAATACTGGTGATGCTTCCGGGACATTGAATACTGCAACGTTATATCCTGACGCTGATAATTGGCTTCAGAGTTCAAGTTATCCAGTAACGGTTAATACTGCTATTGGTTCAGGAGCTTTAACTGAGGTTACTTTTAATGGGTTGAGAGGCACAAAAGCTGGTGATAATGGTTTCTCGAGGATAATGCTTGATGATGTTACTGATACTTATGTTGCTGATAATAGTGTTAATGTGAATGTGATTAATGTTATTGTTACTGATTCTAAATCTGCCAGCAGCGCTGCGGCAAGTTCGACTGTTGATGTTACTGCTCAAGCAACTTCAGGTGGTAATATTGATGTTGTGCTTTCTTTCTCTGTAACAAGCGGTGGCTGCTCTATCGGAAACCAAGCAAGTTCTGCTACAACTAATGATATGACAGATGGGCAAACAGCATCTCATACATGGACTGTTACAATGAGTACATCAACTTGTAGTTATTCTGTTTCTGCACAAGCAACGAGCAATCCTTCAGGAACTGTGTCTAAAACTGATTCAGCATCAGGAAGCATTACTTGTTCATCAGGATGCACATCAAGTAATGAAGGCACTTCATCAAGCAGTAGTTCAGGAAGCGGCGGCGGTGGAGGCGGTGGTGGTGGAGGTTCTGGAGGTAATGAATCTATGAAGGAGCAAGTCTGGGCAGAGGTACTTGCTGGAAGCACTGTAACTCTGACTGTTTCAAACTCGAAGATTGCTGTGTCTTCTATTGTTGTTTCAATTAAAAATGCTATTAAGAATTTCAAGCTTAGTGTTAAGGCATTGGATGCAAAGCCAATTGATGCTAATGAATTTGATGGTGTTGCTTATCAGTATCTTCAGTTATCTAAGGAAAACGCTGCTGATTCTGATATTGAGAGTGTTAAAATTAAGTTTAATGTGAAGAAGTCCTGGGTTGAAGAAAATGGGGTTGATTTGTCAAGTATTGTTCTTTATCGTTATTTGAATAATCAGTGGGAGAAGATTTCTACAACTGCTTTGGATGCTGATGATAATAATCTTAAGTTTGAGGCTGTTTCGTCGGGGGTTGGTTATTTTGTTATTGGTGCTGTTAAGCAGGTTCAGCAGACAGAGCAGCAGCCAGCTTCGAGTGATACTACAACTCCAAATGTCGAGATTGAAAGTGATTCTGATGCACAGCAGAAAGGTGGATTGGTAAGAAAGATTTTTGAGAATAAGAGTGTTAATATGGCAATTATAGGAGCTGTTGTTGTGTTTGGTCTGTTTATAGCTGGGTATTTAGTTTATCAGAGAAGGAATAAGGGGAAATGAGATTTTCTTTGGTAATTATTTTTCTGGTAAGTTGAACTGCGAGAAAAAAGATTAGATGGATTTGGATGGTCTTAATGGTTTGATTGGCAGATTTAAGTCGAGAATTCTTTTCATAAGCCTTATTTTGTCTATACAACAATTTACAAAATCGGCTCTGTCCATAATTGTGCATAAGCTCAATTCCAAAATAAGTTTAATCACTTTAGAAATTCTCTCCATATTGTATATCATTACTATTTTAGTAATGGCGACTTCGTCGGCATGAGTCGATGCCTGTGGCATAGACTGCCATAAGGTTTGGTTTTTGTTTTGTCATGAAGAATTCTTCGGCAGTATACGCTTTTATTCTTTTCTGGACAAAGCCGTAATAACAAAATATTTAAACAGCAGGGACTTACAAAAAGCCATGCCAATTGACTCATTAAATTATATAAAGTCTC
>CAZXRI010000037.1:0-3780 GCA_964642765.1 uncultured Methanosarcinales archaeon
GATATTCTACAAGAAGGTATGTGTTTGTAAAGTGTTTTTAGGTCAGATACATCATTTCTTATTCCTCTTTGGATTTCTAAAACATACTCTATGAATTCTTTTCTTGTATCTTTTTCATTCCAAGAATTAGTTAAGATATATTCTCCAAAACTAAGATGTGCTTCGATTTGAATAAGTTTATCTTTGAACCTAAAATAAGGATCAATACAATAACGAGTAAATAAAAGAGCTAAAATTCCAAAAAAAGTTGTGATAATAGCAGTTAAAAGGATTTCAGTCCAGTTAATCATTTACTTAACCTCTTGAACGACAACACTTTCAAATCCAAAAACATCAACAGCTTTAACGCAAATTTTTCTCTTGCCATCTATTTTTGGAAGAGTAAGCTTTGATTTTCTTTTAATTCTTAAATCTTCATTATTTTCTCTGTATTCCTGCCATTTGCTTCTGAAAGTTTCTCCATCAAACTCTGGATCAATGCTCCAATATTCTATTAAGCTTAAAGGATCTTCTGAAATGACTTTCTCTAATTTCTCTTTATTCTTTTCATCTAAAGGCAGAGCATCCGGAGAAAGTAAAACATAATTATTGAGTTCTACGTCTATCTCATCTTCTTCTTTGCATTTGGTTATTTTAATTGGCTTTATTGTTAAATACTGTAATGAAGAGAATCTTACTTTTCCTGATTTAATTAACTGCTCATAGCTTGCTTTTGTTCTCAATCTATCAAGCAAATCTGGAGGAATGACCAAAACCTCTAATTTATCATCATTTAAGCTTTGGATTATCCTTCCAATATCTGTCATGAAATTCCATCCAAGAACAACAACTTTATCCCAGCCGCCCATAAAAGAAGCCCTTAACTCCTGAGCTTTCTTTAGCGTTGAATATCCAGTCATTTTTGAAGGGGAATCAACTAAAACAAGAATTTTTCCTTGCTTTATGTAGCCAAGATTATTTGGCACTCCCTCTTGATTTGGGAATGGCAATGCCCCATAAAGATTTATTACAACATGGGCTAAATCTCCAATCGTCCTAAATGCTGATTTTTCAAACTGTTCTTTCTGATAATCTCCTATTGATTGATAAAAGAATGGCTTTGCATCTTGGTCAATTAATCTTTTTCTCATAATCATACAAGCAGGTTTTCCTAAATCACACATTATCCATTTTCTGCCTAGTTTTTCTGCGACAGCTCCCATCGTACCTGAACCTGAGAAGAAATCGGCAACGATTGAATCCGGATTTGATGACCCTTTAACAATTCTTTGTAATAGCTTTTCAGGTTTTTGAGTAAAATATCCAGTTAATTCAGTGTCTTCTGCAACCGCAGCCCTTCCGGTAACTTTTGGGATATCCTCCCACCAGTCATAAGGGCTTTTTCCTTCATCTTGAAAATATTTATACTCTTTATCTCCTACCCATTTTGTATAATATTTTCTTCCAGTTTCATCAGTTTTGGTGAATGCTGATGAAGATTTATCGGAGTATAAATCGTATGGAATCCTTACATCTTTCTTATTGAATATAAATTTTTCTTTGGTTTTTGCGTACCAAAAAATATTGTCATGTTTGTTGGGATAGCCCTCTACAGGTCTCCCTCCTTGAGTATAACACCAGATGATTTCATTTATGAGATTATTTCTGCCAAATATCTCATCCATTATTACTTTAACATAATGTCCAACATGCCAATCAATATGAACATAAATACTCCCTTGCTCTGAAAGTAGTTCCCTCATCAATATTAATCTCGGAACAATCATCTGCAAATAAGAAACAGTTCCATTTTTCCAAGTGTCTGCGTATGCAAATTGTTCAATGACTGTTGGCTTTGATTCTATGTCCGCACTTGGCAGATGTATTTTTGTCCTGTAATCTGCTTTTGAGTCAAAAGGCGGATCAATGTAAATCAAATCAATTTTTCCCCGCATTGAAGGAAATCCTGTTGAAGAATCACCTGCAAGTAAAGCCTGCATTGCAAGAAGATTATCCCCATAAATCATCCTGTTGAACCAATCTTTTTTGTGAAGTTCTTTTACCGCTTGACCTGTAAATTGAGAAAGTCCACCTTTAGCTTTTGTAGGCAAAACCAATTCATTAGTCTGCAAAGTAATCCTATTTCCTGTAGAAAGTCCATCAAGTATCTTCTGGGCTTCTTTCTTGCCTTGTGCTACAATTTTTGGAAGTTCTTCAATTAGTGAATCAACCATCACAACACCCTACAAAGTTGTGAAGTAGTGTTATATTTAAAATTTCCTACAAGATTGTAGGATGCCAAAGAGAAAGCCGCATGAATTAAGAAAACAAATTTTATTGATAATCAGAGAAAAGCCTCTTTCTTATACAAAAATCCAGACAAAGTTAAGCACAAATTATGATTCTGTCAAAAACAACTGCGAGGAGCTTGAAACATACGGGTTGCTAAAAATAGAGAAAATTGAAAAACATCCTGAAAATGGAAATCCTTCATATGATGTTAAGATTACTGATAAAGGATATGATGTAATAAAAAGATTTAAAGAAAGATTGTCCTGACTTATTCCTCATCCTGCCTGGAAACATATTGTGAACTTCTAAATTTGACATTTTTATTCCCATCAGAATATTCCAGACATAAAAATATTTAAATCAACTGCAAATAATTCTATCAATATGTCAAACTTCGACGAAAAACAAATCAGGCGGTACAGCAGGCACATTATCCTTCCAGAAATAGGAGGGAAAGGCCAGAAAAAGATACAGTCTGCAAAAGTGCTTTGTGTAGGAGCAGGAGGCCTTGGATCTCCAGCTGCATTTTATTTAGCTGCTGCAGGAGTCGGAACAATAGGAATTATTGACATGGACAAGGTTGATATTTCAAACCTTCAGAGGCAGATTCTTCATTCAACAAAAGATATTGACAAATTAAAAGTCGAATCAGCAAAGGAAACACTTGAAGCATTAAATCCAGATGTTAAAGTCATTCCGTATGCAGATGCAATCCATGCTGAAAATGTCGTAGAGATAATTAAGGATTATGATGTTGTTATTGACGGCTGTGATAATTTCGGCACAAGATATTTGGTGAATGATGCATGCTATTTCCAAAAAAAGCCGAATGTTTATGGAAGTGTTTTCAAGTTCGAGGGAAGAGCAACCTTATTTGTTCCTGACAAAGGCCCTTGCTATCGTTGTCTTCATCCATTTCCTCCTCCTCCTGGTTTTGTTCCATCATGCTCAGAAGCAGGTGTATTAGGAGTTGTTCCAGGAGTAATCGGATTAATTCAGGCAACAGAGGCATTGAAATATATTCTCGGAATAGGTAAATCCCTCGTCGGAAGACTGATAATGTATGATGCTCTTGAGATGACACATAAAGAATTAAAACTGCCGAGAGATCCTAATTGCCCTCTCTGTGGGAAAAACCCGACGATAAAAAAGTTAATGGATGCAAAAGAGTATAAGCATTTGTGCTCGATTGAAGGATAGGTGTGTTTGGATTCAATACTTCAAAACCTTAATCCCATCAATCCTTGTATAATGAGCATCTCTTGTAACAATTTTCTCGCCATTTGCTTTGGCAATACCTGCAATCATAATATCCTCAGTCTCAATAAAAATCAATTAAAAAAGAAGTGTCAAGGCATGCCACCTTCCATTTGGATCAGTTTCCAGAGTAGTATCCTCTCCAAGTAATTTATCGTCTAATTTTCCAGAAAGCATTGAAGCAAAACGCGTAAAATGTATCGGTGGCATAGGAATTGATGATTCGGATATTAGTGTATATTTGAGATTAAT
>CAZXRI010000037.1:3790-8720 GCA_964642765.1 uncultured Methanosarcinales archaeon
AGGCATTCTTTCAGATTTAAAAAACTTCCTCATTGATATTACCTAATTCTTTCTCTTGCTCAACCAAGCCAAAAATCCTAAAGATATTAAGAACATCACCACATTCAAAATCTGTCCCATAGTCAATCCTAAAAACAGGTATCCTAGCTGAACATCAGACTCTCTGAAAAATTCAACAAAAAACCTCAGAGCTGAATACATCATAAGAAATGTAAGGAAAATATTTCCCCGACGAAACTTTTTATCTTTTATGCTCCATAATGTAATAAAGATAATCAGGTTTTTTGCAGATTCATACAACTGGGACGGATGCCTGAATCCCTCGTAATCAGGAAATTTAACAGCCCATGGGACACTTGTAATTCTTCCGACCAATTCACCGTTAATAAAATTAGCAATTCTTCCGAACATCAATCCAAGCGAAAGCGGGATAACAGTAATATCTGCCAAATCCAGAAAATGAATATTCTTTTTCCTGCAGAAAATCCATCCTGCCAAAATCCCACCCAAAAGACCGCCATGAAAACTTAAACCGCCGTGCCAGACAGCAAAAATCTCAAGAGGATTCGCAGCATAAAACAGGAAGTTATAGACGGCAACATAAACAATCCTTGCCCCAAGAACAACTCCGATTATTTCATAGAGCAGAAAATCTGCAATATCATCCTTATTCAAATTAATCTCTCTTATTTTTGCAAGCTTCTTAAGGAGAAAATACGCAATCACAAAGTTGAGAACAAAAATCAGTCCATAATACCTAATTTCAAAAAACCCGATTTTAAGGAGAACCGGATTTATGTTGTGGTAAAACATCTTTCCTCACAGCAATCTCTCTGGTTTTTCCGACGACAGATAAGAGATATATCCTATTAATGAAATGAAGGATATAATACACAATGTTTGTAATGGTAAGAATTGTGATGAGAACTGTCTTGTTTGTTGTTGTATCACCAACCAACTTTGATACGCCGAATAAGATAAGCGAATATATAATCAGAAATATTAGCGTAATGAGAATTGCATGGATTCCCTTTTTTATCAGAGGGAAAAGCTCTCTGCCGAATACCTTCTTGATTTTACCCTCGATAAAAAACATGCTTTGTGCAATGTTAAATGCAACATAGAACAATAGTATCAATGGTATATTTATGACGGGGTTTACATAAGGCAGATAATCCTCTGAAATAAAGCTAATTAAAGACTGGTTGATTACCAGCATGATTAGAATAGACCATATAATCAGCATTAAGTTAAGCAGGCAGAACATGAAATACCTTTTTGCATCGAAGTTTTTGAATTCAAATATCTCGAGAAGCCCACTTTTCTTTTTCTCATCTGATTTATCCTCGGTAATTTCCCCATTGATTTGCTTCTGGAGTAACCTTAAAATATTTAACTTGAAGAATGAATATAGCATTAATGTAAATATTCCAAACACAAGCGGCACAATCAGGATGACAATTTGGCTTTGAACTGACTTGCTCAATAAAGTGGCATATTGGCTTGTATAATAGAATAAGATATAAAAAACTAAGTCAAGAAAAAATATATCGAGGGAAATCTTGTAATTGGAGAATACTTTTTTCGCTGATATAAAATATAGCGAGTTTTTCAGGTTTCGAAAGGGGTTTTTGACTGGCATGCCAGAAATAATTTGTTTCATATATATATTACTTTATGCTGCTCTCGGTTATTCTAAACCTTCCCGCTATACATCTTCTCGATAGCATCTGCCTTCGTGATTACGCCCTCTAATTTACCGTCTTCAGAAACCAGAATCATTGGAGCAAACTGAAGCAATCCAATAATTGCATTAGAGCTTGTGTTTCTTGGAACAATCGGAGGAGAATCAGCCATAATATCTGAAACATTTTTTCCTGTCTTGTTCAGGATTGCATCGAGGATAATAGCCTCTGTAACAAGCCCAACTGATTTATGGTCTGAAATAACAGGTATCTGTGAAATCCCAAATTTCCTGATTTTCTTTATCGCATCCTCGATATTGTCATCAGGTGAGACAGAAATAACATTCTTATTCATTATGTCAGATGCCTTTAGCTCGTGCTTTTTCCCGAGCGTGTTTAAAGCATCAAAAATTTTCATCACATTGCTATAAGTAGGGTCAATCTGCTCTGCCTCAATTTTAGCTATCAGCGACTGGGAAACTCCTGCAAGCTTTGCAAGCTGTGTCTGTGTCATGCTGAATTTTTTCCTCATGATTTTTATCTGGGACAGTTCGGTTATCATGATGATTAATAATAAAGGCAATGTATTTAATGGTTTCTTTTTATTCCAATTAGAATATTTCTTTCAACAAGTTTTTTAAAGCCGTCTGCGGTTTTCTGCACAAGTTGTTTAAGGGGGTTGGAAATTATGGTAAAGATAGAGCATTTTACATCAGAGAGTGTTACAGAAGGTCATCCTGATAAGATTTGTGATCAGGTTAGCGATGCAATTCTCGACGCATTAATTGTTCAGGATCCATATTCAAGAGTTGCTATTGAAACACTTACAACAACAGGACTTGTGGTTGTTGCAGGAGAAGTTACCACAAGGGGATATGCAGATGTTCAGGGGATTGTCAGGAGAACATTAAAGGAGATTGGATATACAAATCCTGAATTTGGAATTGATTGTAATGATGCTGGAGTTCTCGTCTCAATTCATGGACAAAGTTCTGATATTGCACAAGGAGTTGACGAAGGCTCAAACAAAGAGCAGGGAGCTGGGGATCAGGGAATGATGTATGGGTTCGCAACAAACGAAACACCTGAGTTAATGCCTTTACCAATAATTCTTGCACACAAATTAACAAGCAGATTAGCAGACTTAAGAAAAAATGGAGTCATTCCTTCTCTTGGGCCAGACGGAAAGTCTCAAGTCAGTGTAGAATATCATGATGGAAAGCCAAAAAGATTAAGTGCGGTTGTTATTGCACAACAGCATCTTGCAGATGTCAGCGAGGAGAAATTAAAAGAAGACATTTACGAGAAGGTTATCAAGCCAGTCTGTGAGGATTATCTTGATGCAAAAACAAAAGTCCATATCAACGCAACAGGAAAGTTCGTAATTGGAGGTCCTGAGGGTGATACTGGAGTTACAGGAAGAAAAATAATTGTTGATACATATGGAGGAATTGGAAGGCATGGTGGAGGAGCTTTCTCAGGAAAGGATCCATCTAAAGTTGACAGAAGCGGTGCTTATGCAGCTCGATATATCGCAAAAAATATTGTTGCTGCTGGACTTGCTGATAAATGCGAAGTCCAAGTATCTTATGCAATCGGAGTTGCTCAGCCAACTTCATTGAATGTTGATACATTCGGCACAAACAAGATTCCAGAGGACAAAATAGTTGAACTTGTCAAAAAGCATTTTGATTTAAGGCCAAAGGCAATAATAGAAAACCTGAAGCTTAGAAGGCCAATTTACAGGAAAGCTGCTGCTTATGGTCATTTCGGAAGAAACGATCCTGACTTTACATGGGAGAAAACTGATAAGGCGGATGCACTGAAAAAGGATGCAGATTTGTGATTTTTTTTATTCTTTTTTAGCTTTCATCCAAAAAAACCATAGAATATAGCCATCATCAAAACACCGAGAACAAAACCAAGAGCAAAATCCTTCAGGCTAAATGTTGGCTCATGGAAAGCATGCCTTTCTTTAATTGATTCCTTAATCCTGTCAAGTTCATTTCTATCAAGATTCTTTTTTGGATTAATATATTTCCTGACAATCGATTTTTTCTGGATAGTATTCCCGCCGGATTGCCTTTCAGTAACCTTGACAACCTTTTTAACAATCATTCCCTGAGGAGGTTTTGGCTTTTCATAAGGAAGCAGCTCAATTTTTGGCTTGTCAGACTGCTTAACCCTGAAAAAGTCTTCAGGAACCTTTACTTCAGGCTGCCATTCTTTTTCAGTCTCAAACTCATGCAGTCTTTTCTGGATTATTGTTGCCGCCTCAGTCGCAGTATTAACATGAAGCAATCGGTTAGCCAAAACACCGTCGTGAAAAACATCCCTCACCCAATTATGAAAATCATTTCTCTCTTCATTAATATGATGAGAAAATACCTCAGAATCCATATGCTCAAACTCATCAGCAAGCTGGACTAAACTGGAAATAGGCTTACCGCTTCTCAGCCAGAAATGATGCTCAGGACTAACTTGCTCGTCTATGTTTGGCATACAACAACCTCTTTTTTTAATCAACATTATGTCTTCCATTATATATATCTTTTTGTTTTACAAAAAAATAGTCCCAATCCAATCATGAATTTTCATTAACTTTATATACCAACACTGCCAGAGAAATTCAATAATGACAAATCCAGAGGCAGACATTGTTTTTGAAGCATCATGGGAAGTCGTCAATAAAGTTGGCGGCATATACACGGTTGTAAAAAGCAAAGCCTCTATAATGACGGATTACTACAAAGAATACTACCTTATCGGTCCATATTTCCCGAGCAAGGAATATGTTGATTTCGAGGAGAAAGCTCCTTCTGAAGAAATAAAAAAGATTTTTGACAAGCTCAAATCAGAAGGAATAATATGCCACATTGGGAAATGGAACATTGAAGGAGAGCCAGACACAATCCTCATAGACTTCGAGGCACTGGCAGAAAAAAAAGTCCAGATAAAGACAGACCTATGGAACGACTTTAAAGTTGACTCTTACGATTCGCACTTTGACTTTGAAGAGCCAATAATCTGGGCAACTGCTGTCGGAAAACTTCTCGAAGAATTCTCAAATCACTATAAAAACAAAAAACTCGTCGGGCATTTCCATGAATGGCTTGCAGGAACAGCATTGCTTTACCTGAAAAAAAAGAAATGTAAAATAGGAACAGTATTCACAACACATGCAACAATGTTAGGAAGAACATTAGCAGGAAACGGTGTTGACCTTTATGGCGTGCTGAACCACA
>CAZXRI010000037.1:8730-9069 GCA_964642765.1 uncultured Methanosarcinales archaeon
GACGAGGCATACAAATACGGTGTTCAGGATAAATATCTCATAGAAAAGGCATGCGCGCAAAATGCAGAGGTATTCACGACAGTTTCTGAGATAGTCGGCATAGAAGCAGAAAAAATTCTGGGAAGAAAGCCAGATATCCTACTATTAAATGGGTTAGACATAAACAAGTTCCCGACTGTCGAGGAATTTTCAGTAAAGCATGTTACATGCAGGGAAAAAATCAGGGAATTTCTTGCATTTTACTTCTTCCCTTATTATACATTTGACCTGAGCAAAACAATCCTGCTATTCACATGCGCAAGATATGAATTCAAGAACAAGGGCTTGGACATATTCATA
>CAZXRI010000038.1:0-9048 GCA_964642765.1 uncultured Methanosarcinales archaeon
GTTTTAATACCTTCCAATAATTTCTCGGGTCTTTACTTTCTGTCAATGCTCCAACTATATCAACTACCGAAAACCACCATTCATCATTAAACCAAGTCCGTCGGATTTTCTTGCCTTGGAATACGACTAAGGATTTGGATGAGAGATTCATTTTACTTTTTGCCCTTATCTTCTATTTTTTTCTTTTGATATATTGTTTATCTATCTAATCAGCTATCCTTTAAAAATCACACATTCACAATCGGCCTTCTTGATTTCACAAAGCCAATAAGGATGAATTCAACAGCAATGTTAATCGCAATAAATGATAAGAATGTTGCCTCGCTGAGGCTATACCCGCCAAACCTCGAGAGAATTATAAGCATTGTTGCACCGACTGTTGGAATCGCAACAGCAAACAACATATAAACAAGAATCCACATATTCAATTCCCGAGAGTAATTCGATATTTTATTTCTCTGCTCAATAGTAAGCTCCTGAATAATTCCTTTTAGCGTGCCTTTAATGCTGCCGCCTGAGTGCATTGTGTTTATGAGCTGCCAGATTGCTCTCCTCAAAAATTCAGAACTGCTTTCCTGTGCCAATATCTGGAGAGCCTTTTCAAGTGATTTTCCTGAGCTGACTTGAGTAATAATTATTTGAAATTCCCTCGACACCTCGCCATAATGCGATTTTGATATGTTGATAATTGATTCATACAGAGGAACACCGGAACTTACCTGAAGTGTCATGTCCTTAAGAGCAAACAACAGGTTTTTTTCTATCTGCTCAGCCTGTTTCCCAGAGAGGATTTTCGGATATGCAATTAAGACGAGAAAAATAAGCATGGAAATAGCAATGCTGATTAATGCTGATGTTGTTAGAGCATTTGCCAATTCATATTGTTTAATGCCAATTAATATGAGCGTAAATATTGCTGATGACATCAGAAAATAAACAAGCGTGTTTAGGATTGCCAGCGAGATATATTCCTTTTTTTGGGAAAGAATTCCTGACAGTGATTCTCCCATGCCCATAAATACCTTAGAGGATTTCTCGTCTGAAATTAGGATTAGCGGTATGTTTTGTTTCACTTTGATTCCTTGCTATGGCTTTTGGTTTCTTGATACCTTATCAAGGATTTCCTGAGGAGATTTATAGTATGCACTGATAATATTCCCGAAATCATGTATTGAGCTGATGTTATAGCTTAGCATCCATTTCAGGATAGATTCCTTTTCCCTGAGGTCATCTGATATTTCTTTTGGTGTCATGCCTGTATGAAGGTTCAGCTCCTCGATAATCCTGATGCTTTCTGATGTTTTTTCAAATGAATCTGTTCTCGGCTTGTATCTGAAGACATAATTTAAGTCGAGCTTTTCATTTCCTGAATTAACTATCTCAGCTATCTCTGAGGTTCTCCTGATTCCTTTTCTCCTGTCCCTGTATTGCGATATGAGAAGATGAAGCGACTCTATCTCTGCCTGAGGAATTTCTATTGGAGGCTCTGAAAGCCTTTTGATTGCCTGAGATACTGTGTCTGCATGCATTGTCGCATAAACGCTATGACCTGTGTGCATTGCCTCGAACAATGTTTCTGCATGTGCCTTTTTCCTTATTTCCCCGACGATAATCCTGTCAGGCCTCATTCTCAGGGAAGCAATCATCAAGTCAAGCATATCAACTGCTCCCTGATTTTCAGGATTAGGAAGCCTTGTTGTGAGAGGCACCCAGTTCCATTCCAATGTTTCTGGAAGTGTTATTTCACGAGTATCTTCAATGCTAATCACTCTCTGGTTTGGAACGATAAATGATGATAGAGCATTCAGCATTGACGTTTTCCCTGATGCAGTTCCGCCTATTACAATTGCGTTCAGCTCATACTGGACAGCCTGCCAGATAAATGCAGCCATTTGTATAGTCATATTATTTATGCTCGGATTAAGAAGGCTTATTGGCGTCCATGGATTTCTTGAGAATCTTCTTATTGTAATAGTATTTCCATGAGAGCTTATCGGATACAGCGTCGAGGTTGCCCTGTCTCCTCCAAGAAGGTGAGAATCCATGATAGGGTTTAAGGTTGTAATTTCCCTTCCTGAATACCTGCCAATTCTCGACGATATATTATAGATTGCCTCTTCTGTCTTTAAGTGCTTTGTTGTCCTGCACCAGCCATACTTTCTGTGATAAACAGATATAGGATTCCTTGTGCCATTGACAGCAATTTCCTCGAGCCAGTTGTCTGACATTAAAAGCTCTATCTCACCAAGACCGTAAATCCTGTGGATAATATGCCCTGCAAGCAAATCAATCTCATTTTGCTTAAGCTCAGGCATTTTGCTCTTAAGCTTTTTTTCAGCATGCTCAAGAAAGCGCTTTTTCTCAACGGTTATTTTCTCAATGTTATTTGCATCCTCAATTATAGTCCCATGCTCCCTTACAAGCTCATCTGTAATTACCTCGATAAGCGCCTTTGTTCCCTCAGGAATTTCAGGAGTGAATATCTCATAAATAGGCACATTGTGTTTTCTGTCGGAGAATATAATTACCTTTACAGGAATCCCGTCTGCTGAAAACTTGTATTCTTCAATTGATTTATTTTCCTGTGTTTTTATTTCCTGCATTTTTGTTTTATTTTTTAGTATTCAGATTGCTTTTCTCTTTGTAATCTTTTGCATAAAGCATTGCCCTTCCAAGCAAGCCATAGTGGATTTTGATAAGGCTTTTTTTCTCGAGAATATGCGCAAGCTCATCTGCCCTTGCTGCTGAAATGCCTGCTGCTTTTGCAGCATTATCCAGAGAGATTCTTGTTGCTATGCAGACTGCCTTATGGAGCTTGTCTATATCGGATATGATAATGCCTTTAATTCCGTCAGCCTCCTCTGAGAAATGGCTCACAGAAGTATTTTTCTTTTTCTGCCTCTTTTTTTTCTGGATAAAAATCACCTTTTCTTTTTCTGATTGAGAGCAACAACATTAAGCGAAATGAACTTTCCCTCACTGCTTGAAAGCTCTTTTCCGTATAGGAAAGATGCTATTGACAGGATTATTTCTATTATAAGGAAAAGGTTGAGCATCCCAAGGATTAGCTGGATAATATCTCCGAGAAAAATAAGTATGCTGAATAGCATCAGGGTTTTTCCGAAATATGAGCTGTATCCCGGGAAGATTGTGAGCAGCCCTACCATCATTATCGAGGATGAGAGAACAACTGTTGCTATCAAGCCACTCAGGACACTCTTTGCCTGTATGTTTTTCATCTCGACAAATATGAATACTGCCAGGAATGCAATGAAAACCATAATATTTATGGCAAGCCTGAATTTCTGATATTCCTCTTTTTTCATGTGGAATAAGTCCATGCTTGTTAATTTGATAGTTTGATATATAAATCTAACTGGCAAATCCAGCAATTTAGATATTGCTATTTATTTTTCAGAAAAAAACTCAACCAGCTTTTCGCTATAAGGCAGATTGTGGAAAGTAACCTGCTCTATATTTAATGCAATTGGAACTCCGAAGGATTCTGTCTTTGAGATTATTTCAGGATAAATCTCCTCGACAATCCTTACAGATTCCTCAGCAAGGTTTTCTGCATTCTTCAGTCTTTTTTCATTCTTCTCTCCGAAATACACACCGAGCCACTTGAAGAATTCAATGTCCTCTAAATCAGAAACAGGAGAAAAGCTAAGGTAAATCTTGTTCGGCTTTATGTTTTGCTTTCTGCATGATTCTGCATATCTCCTGATTGTTTCGATTGTATGCTCTGCCTCAAACAAAATCTGGCTTGTGAAAAAGCTTGCTCCAGCGAGTGTTTTCCGTGCAAGATTCTCTCCTTCATTCGGCCTTGTAGGAATCATTATGTTGCCGACCTTCAATCCTTTTGCCGAGCCAATCTTATTTGCCTCTAGCACAGTATATCCCGGATAGTTAAATGCAAATGTTCCTCCGACGAAGATGAATTTTCTTATCCCGTAATTTTTAATGGACTCATCAAGCCATTCATTGAATTTTGGTTTTGGATTGAAATGAGCAACTACCTTGTTGACTATTATTTCCTTGTCTATTTTCTCTCTTAGGATTTTTCCAAATTCCCTGTTCTCGAGGTTTCGATAATATGGATCTCCGCAATAATTCTCGTCAACAATCTCAGGGATGTTAATTTCCTTGACTTGCTTCATCCTTTTCAGCGCGTCTGTAAGAGAGCTAACTACCTTTGCAAGATATTCTTTTGACACCCTTTTCGACGGCGGAACAACTTCGTACATTATTTCGGTTTTCATTGTTAATCGGAATGGATTTTTATGCTTGGATTTGGTTTTGTGTATTTAAGTTTTTAGGTGGGATTTTTCGGATAGGAAAAATTGCATACAGAAACTATTATATATTTGTTCTACATTTAGATATAATTATTAAACAAAATGTTAAACTGCAAAATAAAGCAAATTGGAAATTCTGTCGGGATTATTATTCCTAATGAAATTGCCAAAGGAATGAGCCTAAAACCTGAGACAGAGGTAATAATTGAGATTAGAAAAAAAGGCAATCCGTTGAAGGATTTGTTTGGTGCTCTGCCTGAGATTAGCCATGAAGATGTAAAAAAAGCAAGAAAAGATTTGGAAAGCAAGTTTTTCTGAGATTGGTTATAACATGAAATGCCTCGACACATATGCTCTTGTTGAAATTGCATTGGCTAATGAGAAATTCTCAAGCCTGCTCACTGACGAGATTTTAATCACTGATATTACTATGGCAGAATTTTATTATGTAATCTTGCAAAAATATAACCAGCCAACAGCAGATTACTGGTATAAAAGACTCTCGCATTATTGCTCTCAAGTTCCTATTCGCATACTTGTCAAGGCAGTAATTTTCAGGCATGAAAACAAGAAGAAAAAGTTATCATTTTTTGATTGTGTTGGCTATATTTTTTCACAAGAGAACAAGCATACTTTTGTAACAGGAGATAAGGAATTTGAAAAGCTTGACGGTGTGCTTTTTATTAGTAAATAACCAAAAAAATTCACAATCCAAAATTCCTCGCCTGTGGATGATAAAACACAAGCCCAGATACAGATGCCTCTGGCTCCATCATAAATGATTCAGTAAGATTCACTCCAATCTGCTCAGGTCTAAGAAGATTAAACAGCTTTCTCTGCTCCTCTAAATTAGGGCATTCAGGATAACCATAAGAAACCTTTATTCCCTGAATCTTTCCTTTTATCCCAAGCAATTCCAGCATTTTCTTATGAACAATTCCTGCAAATGCCTCTGCAGATTCAAGAGCAAGAACTTGGATAATGTGAGATTTCAGATATTCTCCTTTATCCCTTAATTCTTTTGTATAATCAACAATCCCTTCCCCGCAAGACACAACAAAAATCCCGATAGAATCTCTTCCTCTTCCGCTTAATTTATCTGCAACAAAATCAGCCAAACAAAGCTTGTCTTTATCATGCTGTCTTGGAAATTCAAGAGTTTCTGAAACAGTTTCCCCGTCGTAAACCTCAATTTTATTCTTCTCTGAATTACATTCAAAAAACCTGAAAATTGCCTTTGGCTTAATAACCTTGTTTGCAACCACAAATCTTTTCACATCAGCAACCTGAACAGTAAGCTTTAACGCTTTCTCATCTCTCTGCACGATAAGCTTTTGATAGCTTCCCTTCAATCCAAGATGTGCACAATACAAAGTCTGCAAATTAAGCTGTGAAAAAATTTCACCGACAGGATAACCATTAATTACATGAGTCTCAAAATCAGCAGGCAGTAATATTTCAGCATCTGAAATAATACTGCTCTTCTCCTCTCCGCCTGATTTTATCTGTGCCTTATCAGCAATCGGAGTTTTTCTCAGCTCTTCCTGCCTTTCAAAATTTCTCCTCTGAAACTCAGCAGGATTTCCAATTATCTCTTTCACAAGGCTCAAGCCATTCATTGCATCCCTTGAATATGCCACAATTCCATCATAGCTTGATGCAATCTTGCTTGCTGTAAATCTCTCTGAAAGAGCAGCTCCTCCGACAAGAACAGGAACTCTCAGCCCAGCTTCCCTAAAATCACCGACAGTATCAACCATCATGTGGGCTGATTTCACAAGCAATCCGCTCAAACCAATAATATCAGGCTTATAATTCTGGCACGCTTCAATAAGAACATCAGGATGAACCTTGATTCCCAAATTAATAATCTCATATCCATTATTATTAAGGATTATCTCGAGGAGATTCTTGCCTATGTCATGCACATCTCCCTTTACAGTCGCCAAAATAACCCTGCCTTTTTTCTTCTCATCAGTTTTATCCATGAACTTCTCAAGATACCCAACAGAGGTTTTCATTGCCTCTGCACTCTGCAGGACTTCTGAAACAATCAGCTTGTTCTCATTGAAAAGCTTTCCAACAACATCCATTCCTTTCATCAAAGGCCCATTAATTATCTCAAGCGGCTTAGAATCTTTCAATGCCTCGTCCAAATCCTCAACAAGCCCTTCTTTTCTTCCCTCGATAATATACTGTGAAAGCCTTTCATTCAAAGGCAATTTCGCAGTATCAACAACATGAGCCTTTTTCCCTCGGTAAAACTCAACAAAAGGAGTTATCGGATCCGATACACGATTAAACAGCAAATCATCTGCAAGTTTCTTCTCGCTGTCAGAAATTGAAGGATACCTAATAAGCTTCTCAGCATTCACAATCGCAAAATCCAATCCTGCCTTAACAGCATGATAAAGATAAACAGAATTCAAAACCTCTCTTCCTGAAGGAGGCAGTCCAAATGAAACATTGCTCACACCGAGAATAGTCCTGCATTTAGGCAATTCTTTTTTTATATGCTCAATCGCTTCAATTGTTACCTTTGCGCTGTTCACATACTTTGCATCCCCTGTTGCTATCGGAAAAACAAGCGGATCAAAGATTACATCCTCTGGCTGAATACCCCATTCCTCTGTAAGATATTTCACAGCACGTTTTGCTATCGCAAGCTTTTTCTCGACTGTAACTGCCATTGCCTGCTCCTTATCCTCATCAATTGTCCCGAAAATAACAGCAGAGCCGTATCTCTTAACAAGAGGCAGAACTTTCTCGCATCTATCCAAACCATCCTCGAAATTTATCGAATTGATAATGCACTTTCCCTGTGTTCTTCTTAAAGCATCCTCGATAACACTTGCATCTGTCGAGTCAATCATCAGCGGAACACGGACTTTTTTTGTAATTATATCAAAGAACTTTTTTGTATCATCTTTCTCATCTCTATCAGGATTAGCAAGGCAAACATCAACAACCTGCGCGCCTTTCTTGACTTGCTCTCTTCCAATCTCAGATGCAATCTCAAACTGCTCTTGGCAAATCAACTCCTTGAATTTCCGAGAACCAATCACATTAGTCCTTTCTCCGACGATAACTGGCCTGTTATTATCATCAACAACAAGAGTTTCTGTACCAGATAAAGCAGTTCTTGATATATCAGGAATCTTTCTCCTCTTTGAATTATCAATAATCTTTGCAATCTCTTCAATATGCTCTTTGGTTGTCCCACAGCATCCACCGACGATATTCACAAATCCATGCTCGATAAATTCCTTAATATGCTGTGCAAATTCCTTTGGCTTAAGAGGGAAACTTCCATCCTCAAGAGGCAAACCTGCATTAGGATAAACAAGCACATTAGTCTTTGCAATTTCAGAGAGAGTCCTCAGATTATCCTTCATCAAATCAGGACCAACAGCACAATTCATTCCAACAGCAAGCAGGTTATTATGCTCCATTGCAGTATAGAAAGATTCAATATCTTGACCGGCAAGCATAGTATCATTTCTCTCTATGGTTGCAGAAAGCATGACTGGAATTTCCTTTTTCGCATCAGAAAAAAGCTTGCGGATTGCATTAAGCGCTGCTTTTGCATTCAATGTATCAAAGCAAGTCTCGACGAGAAAAATATCAACGCCTCCATCAAGAAGTGCCTTTGCCTGCTTATAATAAGAATCCTCAAGCTCATCAAAAGTAATATTTGCAGTTACAGAGATTGTCTTGTTTGTCGGGCCAATTGAGCCTGCAACAAACCTTAGCTTATCCTCTGTGGAAAATTTCTCAGCACACCTTTTAGCAAGCTCAGCCGCCTTTTTATTAATCTCATAATCCCTGTCAGCAAGCCCAAATTCCCCGAGAGTAATTGATGAGCCTGCAAAAGTATTTGTCTCAATTATATCAGAGCCAGCTTCCAGATAGCCTTCATGTATTTGCTGGATAACCTCCGGCTTTGTAATTACAAGAAACTCATTGCATCCCTCATACATTTCCCCGCCAAAATCCTTTGCTGTGAGATTGAACTTTTGGATAGAGGTTCCCATAGCTCCGTCGAGGAGCAGGATTCTCTCCTTCAAAATTTCTTTGATTGATTTTTTTTCAGGCATTTTATTAGAGTTTCTACTATGCAATATAAGTTTTTCCTTAAGGCAAATTTGCCCGATTATAAAGATTGCTGAGGGAATAATTCAAATAAGAATAATTCCCATAAGAATATTCCTGTCAAGAATATTAATAAACACTTATATTCAGAAGATAACCTATACTCACGGACAAAAATAATTATACAAATGTTGTCCGTTCGTAATAAGCAAAAGACGCGATTTATTGTCTAAATATTTGTGTCTTTTGCTATATCTGCTTAAAGTAAAAAGGAGGTGCCAAAATGGTAGACTGCAACATTGAATTTGAGGATTTGGACTGATTAATTGAGCTGATTATTATCACTGTAACAATCCCAGAATTATTTGTTACTAATGGAACATAATTTACTTATTGTCTTTTTTCTTTTCTCATATCCCTAGTTAAACAAACAAAAAGGTGGCTGATGAAATTGGAAGATTTTATAGACGCAGAATTTGCAAAAAAGTTCAAGGCTGTAAACCTCGAGGATAAAAACGAGGAGTTTATGTATAAGTAGAGAAAACTATTTAACCTAATCCTATTTCTTGAATCCTCTAAGGGAGGGTACCCAAGCGGCTAAGGGGAACGGCTGCAACCCGTTTAATCCTGGGTTCGAGTCCCAGCTCTCCCTCTTATA
>CAZXRI010000039.1:0-8976 GCA_964642765.1 uncultured Methanosarcinales archaeon
AGTCAGGTTTTTTATCAAAAAATATTTCAAATCCGGAAATGCTATTCTTAATTTCAGCATTCTCTTTCAAACTCAAAAAGGTTTTTTCTATATCCGAATTTGGTGTTCCTGAATCAGCAATTTCAATGCTGCCTAAAACATATTCTCCCTGAGGAGACTTGCTGGCAATTTCAAATTTACCTGCTGTTCCAAAATAAACCTCGAGGATAAATCTTTCTGCAGGAGCAATAACAAGTGCATCAGCAAAATACTCATGCTCAAACTTTCCAGAATCTCCGCCGGCAATCTTGAGCTTATGCTCATCTATGGAGAGATTGAATACGCGGGCATTGGCAGCGTTTGTAAGGAAAAATCTCACAACACTGCCTTTATTTATTCTTAGCGAATAATTCCCATCACCATTGATAAACATAACATTTCCATACCTTCCCGATAAAGCCTCTGTTGCATCTTCCCTGCCAAATTTCACAACTCCATTGCTTCTGAACTTAAAGTCATCAAGAAAAATAAAAGCCTCGCTGTCAGCTTTGTTAAAGTATTCTTTATCATTTGGCTCGACATAAATATTGCCATATAGTCCAAGCTCCTGCTGTATGTCCTCTCTGACATGAGGATGATACCAATATACTCCCTCGTCGGGAAATTCAATATCATAAACAAAGCTCTCTTTAGGCATAATTGTTTTCTGGGAAACATTTGGAACTCCGTCGAATCTTGAATCAACCCTGATACCATGCCAATGGATTGTTGTTTCCATGTCAAGCATATTTGTGAAATTAACAAAAATTTTACTGCCTTGCTTGACTTTCAGCAAAGGTCCTGGAATCTGCCCGTTATATGAATACATCTTTACTTTATATCCTGCGATTTCCCTTACAACAGGCAATGCCTTAAGCTGGAAAACATCTCCGTTTTTCAGCTCAACAGGCTCTGAGCTTTTTACAGTCGAGAAATTCTCAATGCTTACGCCGTTAATGTTGGAAACCTTCTCGATAAAATCATCCTTATTGCATATATGGTTAAACCCAGCCATGCATCCATAACATTCTTCTTCTGATGTGTATTTAGCATCGAGCATTGGCCTCATTTTCATCCACTGGAATCCTGTATCGGTGCAGATTTTCTTATATTCAATCTGCTCAGGAGATAAACTGCCTGATTTAGTGCATGAGGAAACAAGAATCATTATCCCGACGATAAGCATGATGAATTTTCCTGATGCTGCTCTATTTGCTGTCATTTTCCCCTTTGTGATTATTTTTGCTATTATCATCATTCCTTTGCTTTATGAATGCAGCATAAACAAGAGCAATAACCAATATTAAAATGAATATGCCTAAAATATTTCCTAATGCTGATTTTAAAATTTCAGATTCAACCATCTTCTCATTGAGGTATCCCCATAAGCCCATTGACCAAGGGATATATTCAACCAAAGTTGTCTGAAAAAAGAATGTGCCTTTGTACAAAACTATTGAAATCCCGACGAGAATCAGGATTAATCCTCCAATCAGGTTATAGCTGTGAATGTCAATCTGCTTTCCGAAAATATTGAAAGAAAAGACTTTTCCACGAAACAGCTTTTTCTCGCTCCAGTTATATCTGTCAGAAAGATAAGATACAAGAAGCAGGGGAACTATAACGCCTAAGCCATAAAAGAAGAGGCTGAGTGTTCCTGCAATTGCACTTGATGAATTTGCTGCGAGTATTATTATTCCTACAAGAACAGGTCCAACACAGGGTGTCCATGCTGTCCCAAAGACAAACCCAAAAAGCATCATGCCGAAAAATGTATTTTTATTGTATGAGTTTATCTTCATGTTGAATATCGAGAAACCCTTATTCAGCAGCAAGAGAATTCCGAAGAAAATAATAGCATATCCTGAAAAGCCTGCAAAGTCAACTTTGTAAATATTCAGGAAATCGCCGACTAAACCAGCAACAAGGCCGAACAGCACAAATGCCAAAAGCATCCCGACTGAAAATGCCGTTGTCATAGCAAGTGATTTTCTTTTGTCCTTGAATGCAAACGAAAAATACGTCGGCAAAACAGCAAATCCGCATGGACTTGTAAATGAGACTATGCCTGCGAGAAAGGCAATCAGGAAGGTTATGCTCATCCCAAGCTGCTGCTCATATTCTTGAAGCATAATCAGCCCAGGAGGAAGGTCTGCTGAGTAAACCACAGGAATGATTGCCATTAATACAATAATTGCTGTGATTATCAATGAATTTTTTTTAGCCATCTTAAAGCATTACAAAACTTGTAAAGGTAATTCTATTTAAAGGTTTGGGTTTGTATTAGGAATGTTTTAGGAAACATTTAAATCGCTTTAAAAAACTTCTCTGGAAATGGGCGTGAAAGTGATAATGAATAAGAAGGACATTATTGAGCATTTTCTTCAGAGAGGAAACCTGCTTAATACAAGCAGCAAGCTATACTTAGATTATCTCGATAATTACTTAATCCCGCTTATGCAGGCAGATTTTGTTGGCGGGGATAAAACAACTGAGCTTGTTTTTAAAAAAGATTCTCAGGCAGATGCAATAATTATCGCAAAGCAAAAAGGGATTGTTTCCGGGATTGAAGAGGCAAAATATATTTATGGGAAGCTTGGCATTGATGTAAATGATTATGTATCCGACGGGAAAGAAGTTAATCACGGAGAAATCATTATGGAGATAAGCGGCAGCATTAAATCAATCCTCAGGACAGAGAGAATGATTTTGAACCTGCTCGGAAGAATGTCAGGAATTTCAACAATGACAGCAGGAATGAAAAAGCTCGCAGGAAATACAATCCAGATTGCTGCGACAAGAAAAACACTTGCACTTTACACAGACAAGAAGGCTGTTTTTATAGGTGGCGGATTGACACACAGGCTCTCGCTTTCTGACGGAGTTATGATTAAAGACAACCATCTTGAGGCAATGAGGCTATCAAACATTTCTCTCGAGGATGCATTCCATAGTATTTATTCAGGAGGAACAGATTGCATAACTGCTGAAGCTGAAAATCATGAGCAAGTCATAAAGATATACAAGGCATTTGATTCGTGCAGAAAAAAGTCTACCAAGGAAATATTCCTGATAATCCTCCTCGATAATATGCGACCTGCGGAAATAAAGAAAAGCATTTCTCGATTTGCTCAGTCAGAGAAAAAGAATATTCTGTTTGAGGCATCGGGAAATATCACTGAGAAGAATATCAAGGAATATACAGGAACAGGAATTGATTATGTTTCTCTCGGGATTTTGACACATTCAGTAAAAAACTTTGATTTAAGCATGAGGGTAAAATGAATGGCAATACAAATTATTTCATTGAGATTAAAGATGCTGTCAATGCGGTTGAATCAAGCGATGCTTTGAAGCAGTGGAAAAAATCTAATCCAGAGGGGTTTCTCGCTTATGCCCAGACATTTATTGATATCAATAAGCCAAGAAAGGAATGGTATCTTGGGTATTATTCTGGCAATGTGAAAAGGATAGCGACATTTACAGTTTCAGAGACAAGCAATGTTGTATTGAATGCTGAGGATGACAACCAGATTCAGGATGAATCACTGAGTATATTGCCAATAGTATTGGATGATGTAAGGCTTTCCCTTAAATCTGTCTTGGAGTCAATAGCTGAAACGCACAGAAAAGAATATCCTCGGGAACTTCAGTCAGAGATAATTGTTAATCTCCAGAATTCCGACGGGAAAACTATATGGAATATCTCTTATTTTACGAGAAGCTTTAAGGTGATTAATTTCAAGGTTAATCCTTCTGACGGAAAAATCTTTTCGCATTCGATTAATTCGATAATGGATTTTGCTGGGAATTAGCAATCTTAAATTCTTACAATTGCATTTATTTGGTTAAAACCACAATCTTCCTTGTCATTGTCTTATGGACATAATAGCTGTATTCCGACGATATTTTCAGTTTTGCTTTCTTCACAAGCTTCTTATAATTTACATCATCAGGAAAAACAACAACAGCCCTTTTCACCAAAATCCGTCTGAGATTATTTAGGAAATAAGAGTATAGCTTGTCAGCATCAATATCCTTTGTGTTCCTTCCATATGGCAAATCTGTTACAACATAACTGCATTTTCTTCTTAATTTTAACGAGTCTGAATAAATCAATCTGCAATTTTTGATTCTGAAAAAGCCAATGTTCTTTCTGCATTTGTCGAGAATGTTTTTGTCAATATCATACCCAGTTGATTTTATTTTCATCAGCCCTGCTTCAATCAAAATGCCTCCTGTTCCGCAGAATGTATCAACAACTTCGTCGGTAGTTTTGGTTCCTGTAAGATTTACAAGGCATCTTGCAAGCTTTGGATGCAATGAAACAGGATGCAGTGCTGGACGCTTGTGGGCTTTTCTTTCCTCGAAATTTTCTTTCTGCTCGTAAATAAGCAGACAGCAGAAAACTTTCTTTCCTGAGAAAATCAATTCAATCAATGTTGCGGGATTATCGAGATTAACCTTTGGCTTTTTTACAGCTTTCCAAATAAATCCTGCCAGACTTTTTTCTTCTAAGCCATGTTCTTTATTCTTTTTGTCAAGAGATTTTATCCTGAGGCAGAAATCCTTTTTGTAGACTGTGTCCCAGCTAAACTTCCTCATGGAATCTTCAAGGGATTTGATATCCGACGAGAAAAGCAGTTTGTAAACCTTTTTTGTATAAGCCAGCCTGCTGATTGATTTCAATATGTTATCATTAATATCTGCAATCAGGGCGCATTTGTCTGGGCTGGAATATGTCTTAATGCCCAGCAAAAACAAAATCTCATCTCTTGCAAGAAGATAATTCTCTCCACTAAGAAGAAAAAAAGCTTTCATTTAGTTTCATTATAGTTATCAATCTTTTTCTTCGCAGATAAAATATGCCGAGAGGTTTTTTGCATCTCAACTGCGTATGAATCTGCGTTTTTCTCTTCGTTGTCAAGCACATCAGAAAATGAAGTAAATCTGGCAAGAGGGGAAATAACTCTGGCAAAAAAACTGCTGAACTTGAATAATGGCGTCCTGTTTTTTATATGGAACATTTCATGCAGTAAGACAGCCGCTGTTTCTTTTCTCGAGAGCAATTCAAGCATTCCTACTGAGATGAAAATCTTTGGATTGAGCATGGAAACTGAAAATGCAAGCGGCTTTGCAATGTCAACAATAAACATCTTTGGCTGCCTTATCGCAAGGATTTTTGAATATATCGACGTGAAATTCTCAATCCATTTTATGTTGAGGTTAATTGCACGCTTTTTGTATGACCTGATGAATAATATCGGAGCAGTTAAAAGCCCAATCATCATGGCAATTGCGGCAGTAATTATTACGAGGAGAATTATGCTTTTAAGCTGACTGCATGCACTGAATATTGCTTGACACCCTTTGAACAATGAATAGAACACAAATGGGAATACAAGGAAGAAAATATGCCCGTACATCAGGGCAAGCTTCTGGTTTAATGTGAGGCTTTTCCTGAGGAGAAAAATAAATGTCAGAATCGCAAGTGCAATTGATATAAGCACTATGCTCATCTTTACAGGATTATAGTAAAACTGCATTGTGCATTCGTAACAAACAAGCGGCATTTTATCCTCGTTATTTTCTGAATCTCTCGTCGAAATAGCTGACTGCTGTGCTTCCGAATTTTTCAATAAGCGAATTAACTGTCTTGTCAATGATTGATTTTTCAAACTCCGCTTCATCCTGAAGTGGAAAGTATAGGTAACGGACACCGCCCCTGCCTGTCTCGATTTTTCTTCCGACGATTTTTCTCTCGTGAAGCCTGTCAAGAAGGACAGCTATGCTGCTTAATGCAACCTTGTTTTTTTTCTTTAGTATGTTGTGTATTTCCCTGACTCTCATTGATTTGTCTGGCCAGATTACCTTCAAAATCTCTGCCTCGAGAGGGCTTAATACAGAATTGAAATCAGATTTAAGTTTGAGTTTCTTGATTTTTATCACCGAATAATATGCAATACGATAACGCAGTTTAAATATTTTGCTGTGGAATTTGGGTTGATTAATCTGTGGCTGTTAAATTTCGGCTGGTAATTATCGGCTGATTATGGGCTAAAAATATTAATCTCATTATAGTTTGAATTAAACTCATCCTATATTTTGTTGTCAAATCAATTTGTTCTAAAGGAACATGAAAAATAGTATAACCATAACTTGAATAATCTAATTGATTAATTAGCATTGCAGTGCGTTCTGAGTCTGCGCGAGGGCGTTTAACCTTTAGTTCAAGTCTCGCAAAGTTTAAATAGTTATAGCCTTTACCTTTTTCTAAAATGCTTATTTTTGATTACAAGAAAAAAGCTGAAAAATCATCAAATTTGTTTTTTGCAAGGGATGATGTAAGCAAAAAAAAATAAGGAATATGTTAAGAAATTTCTTAATGGCTACAATAGGTCATTTGCAAGAATTGATATTTTTATGACTCATATCCATCATTTGCTTTCTAAAACTCCTGACATCAAAATTGATATGTTTGATAGGGATAAGATTAATATTATTTTTAATGAAATCAGAAAGAATTCTCCGAAGAATTTTGCTACAGTTGTTAATGTTTCAAATGTTTTCGTTAAGTGGCTTAATGAGGGAGATTAGCTCAGCTAATTTGAGAGAGACTCTTCTTAGAGACGGGATTAGTTATGCGAGAGAGCAGGGTTTGAATGGGAGTGTTGTTGTTTCTCCGAGAGATGAAGCTGTTCTTTATGGGCAGAATGGAGCTGCTGTTCCGCTTTCAAGAGGGTTTGTTAATGGTGAGGATGCTGTGATTGTGTGGTATGAGGTGTAGAGATTGGTGGTTTTATAATTGAATTCTGATTAAAACCTTTAATAATTTGACATTTTTGGCGGAGATTATGTTTTTTTCTATTTTTCTGAAAAAATGCACCTTGTGCGTAAACCCTATTTTTTTTCTCTCTTTTGAAATAGATATACAGCATATATATAGGAATAAAAAATCATGGAGGTAAAAAAATGGTAGATGAATTAGTATTTAAAAAAGCAATAGTATTGGATGCGGAGACAAAATCCGTTTGGATTTATAATAACGGGAATGTTAAGATTTATTCCAAGATATTTTATGAAGAGCTTATTGAACTAATTTCAGAAAGAGTTAAAGGGTGGTGAGGTAAAAATGAATATTTGTGAAGATTGTGGTGCATTTCTTAGATTTGTCAATGATTTTCATAATTGTGCAAAACCGAAAGTCTGTAAAGATTGTGGTATAGAACATGCTCAATATGAATGTCAGAGATGTTTTGGGGTTTATTGTTCCGAGTGTAGAGAGCCATTTTTAAAGAATAAAGAGTTAATATGCATGTGTTGTTTTTGAATAAGGCAAGATTTATTTGTTAAAGTAGAGCAAGATAAAGAGAGGGCAGTCTTTGAGCAATGACAATGATGATGGGCTGAATTTTAGGAGATAATCACAACAAACAAATCCTTCCAACATCTGTAACATCAAGATTTTCCGAGAGAAAACCTTTTTTTTTCAGTTCTTCAATATGAGCATAAATCATTGACTTTGATTTCTTTGACTTTTCAACTATCGCAGAAATCTTTTTATTTCCTTCTGATAATTCCTTCAGGATAAACTTTTTAGTCTCTGATAATTTCAAATCCAATAAAGGCATAGCCAATGCCTGATTAGTTTCTTGTATCATGTAATAAATTCCTTTGATTTTATCTTTCTGCAAATATCCTGCAAATAAAAGTCCGAGAAACTGTGTTTTTCTTCCCTCTGAAATATGCAGGATAATATCATTTTTTAGTTTAAATTCCTCTGCAATTTTATCAGAAACATCCTCTGCAATTCTTGCGATGTCATAAATTGAAGTGTTGAGCATTTCAAATTTTAACAGCTTGTATTTTTCTTTGAGTTTGGCAATGGATTTATTTAAAGTAGATTTTCTTTCTGGATCAGATTTATCAACACCGACGAGGATAACCTTGTCAGGAGAGAATCTGATTATTGCAGCGTTGGTTGCTTCTCCTTCATATATTGTTGATATTAGGGTTAGGGGCATTTTATATCACATTGAATAATCTTAATGTTAAAAATACAAGTATTATTATTAAATCTATGAATAAACCATAAGCGAATGTTTTTTTGATTTTGTAGGAATAATTCATTTTAAGCTTATTATAGAGGTACAAAATATATCAGTCTTTGAAGTTGATTGAATAAATATTCTCAATTTCTATTAATTTATACCTTTGGAAATATAAAAATGTAATATTCTTATAAGTAGATTTTATCTCATTTTTAATTTCTTCAAATTCTAAATTAGAATGAATATTATGCGAACCAATATAGAGAACAATATCTGTATCATTACCACCAAGTTTTTTGCAATCTTCTATTATGGATTTTTTAATAGAGATTAAATTTGAATTTGGTCTGGATGTTTTAATATTTATAACACATACAAAATCGTCGTCTTTAGTATATATTCCAATATCATATCTATTTTTATTTGAATTATCACCGCACTGAATCTTAATACTTAATTCATTTGTTTTAATCTCCTCAATAAGTCCTCTGGAAAGCCATCTTGCTAATTCATTTTGAACTTCATTTTCATAAAAGAATTTCTCAGGAAAAATCTGAGTGTAGAAACCGAATTGCTTAACAATTTCTAAAATTTTGTTATTAATTGACTCATTTGAAATTTGATTTATATCTTGTTTTTGATAAGATGAATTCTCAATAATCCATTTAATGTCATTTTTATTAGATATAGGTCTCTCTGATTTACTCAATAATGAACTAGGTAAAGAAGTCTCAAAACTTTCGGTAGACATATTCTCTATTTCAGAAAATACACTTAATAAGTTAAAATTATCTTTGTTAATCTTTGTATCAATTTCTTTAATGATTTCTACTCTTATACAATAGTTTTGCTTATGTTCTATGTAATAAGGAATTTTTGTCAAGTCTGGATATTCTTCTATTTTTTT
>CAZXRI010000040.1:0-8872 GCA_964642765.1 uncultured Methanosarcinales archaeon
AGTTACATGGCGACGGCATTCTGACAGGCAGGTTGGATATTATAGGAAAAGGGGCATTGAGTTTCATGAGGTATTTTATGACCAAAACATGAGGCAGATGGATATCGATAGACTTGTGAATAAGTTTGCAAATCAAATTGTTGATCCAAGAGAGATAGCTGAAAGGCTTGTTGTAGTTGGGCCTGATGAGGGCTCAGAAAAGGAAACAATTGTTTTTGCTGAGGAGCTTACACGAGCCTTAAAATTGCATCCATCTTTAGGTCCTGATTTTCCTTCTGATTATAGTGTCCCGTGGATAATCTATGAGAAAAACCGAGAAGGCAAGGCACAGGTTGTTAAGGATATAACACCATGGAAATCTTCCGGGATAGATAAAAATGCGAATCTGGGAAGCTATATTGTTGTTGTGCGTGATGATATTTTTGATACTGGCGGAACAAATGAAAAACTTCTTAAGAGAATTGGCTTGATGTCTGAGTCAGGAGAGCGCGCAGGAACAGGATATTGTTTTATTGTTGCAGATGCGCCTGTATTCAGTGGCGGCGGGATAGATAGGGTATTTAGTTTACATGAGAGAAAAGTGTTGTTTGAATTGTATGCTTCCAGGAGTGTAGAGCCTCCACTGTGGACAATAGGTGTTGGAAGGACAATCGGCTATGTTGATATAAGGACACCTTTTACGAGAGAGGTTGAGATGATACACAGGAATATGGTGGGGAGATGATTCTCTAAATCTTTTTAAAAATGTCGGTGCAATCAGAATCAGATCTTGAAAGCCTTTTAACAGACGAAAATATTCAAAGAGCTGTAGACTATTTTAATCATTTCAACTATTCTCATTCTCAAAATGTAAGGGAAATTGCATCTCGGTTTTTGGAATGTGTAATGCAAAACAGAGGCAGTCCATTAAGCAATGCGTTACTTATACATGAGGTAATTGAGCTTCAGGAAATTGAAACTCTTGGATATAATCCAGAACCTTCAGCGTCTGAATTGTCTGTGCTATTAAGAGGGCTTAATATTAACGAATCTCAGGATTATTCAAGGAATCTTTCTTTATATTTAAGGGCACTATATCCAAGAACACATCCAGCTGCTGTTAGAAAAACAGATGACTTTTTTGTATCAATAGCAGGTGATATTCCAAAGGATGTAGTAATCGCCCTTAATCCTTATACTTCATTAGATGAATTAAGGCAGGTGTATAGCTATGATTTATTTAGGAGAGTTTCACAGCTTAAATCTGGTGGGCATTTAGAAAATGGGTATGACTTCTTTAAGATATTATTGGAGAATACACCTAATTTCAAAGAGCAGATTGGAGAAAACTTAGAGCAAAAAATGGATTATTTTAGGAGAGCAACATTCATGTAACTTTCAATCCACCACAACCAATACCTCAGCAAGATTCTTGATGCATAAATCGGTATTTAGTTTCTTTCCTTTTGATATCGATAAGCCAGCAGCCTGAAACATGCATTTATCGCTTTGCCCGTCTCCAATGGCAATGCACTCCTCTAATCTTATTCCGTATTTGCTGGAAATCTCGTCGAGCTTTTCTTTCTTGCATATTGAATGGTCGCAACACTGGTTGTTGAATCTCATGTCAATGTCAACCTCTCCTGTAAACCTGCCATTCTTCACAACAAGCTCAGGGCATGCAAATTCATCTATTCCAAACTCCTTTGCAAAGAACTCCACAACAGGAGAATATGCAACAGAAATAATCACGACCTTGTACTGTCTTCTTTTCAGCCTTTCAATAACCTTCTTTGCATGCCTGCTTACTCGGATTGTTTTGCATATCTCATAAATTTGCTCAGGATATTTTCCTTTAAAATGCCCTGCAAGGTTTGCTGTTATCTCATAATCCTTTATTTTCCCGTCGGAATAATCCTTCCTGAGGCTTTTCAGCTCATCCTCAAATCCTAGTTTTTTTGCAATAATCTCAATACTGCTGTCCATGATTAGTGTCTTGTCTAAATCAAATGCAACAAGCTTGAATTTTTTGGTTATTATCCCAGTCTCCTCGAGAATCGTCTTGATTACCTGCTCTGACATGATGATTAAATTTTCAATAGGCTGTTTTTTGTGGATTAATTTTCCGATGTCAACCTCTTTTATCCTGAGACCTTTTTTAATTGCCTGAAACAAAAGCTGGATGTCAACTCCCCATTTCCTGTTAATTGAAATGCTCTCGAGAAATTCCCTTTTAGTGGCAAACTGTCCGCTTAATGGCTGGGCTATGTTTATCTGCGGCAGGATGACTCTGAGAAGCGGCTTTACAGCAATCTCTGTTACCCTGCCTCTTGCTCTTGTGAATCTTGCTTTTGTAAAATCTGCCTCATCATTTAATATAGGATGAATCAGCGCTGTAATCTTCCTCGGAGAAATGTTTTCAAGATCAGCATCAATGAAAACCAAAATGTCTCCTGACGAGTTTTCAATGCCTGAAATAATTGCAGAGCCTTTTCCGAGATTTGTTTTATGTGAAATTATCTTGACATTGTTCTCTCTTGCAACATCTTCTGTCTTGTCAGTTGAGCCATCGTTGATGACAATAATCTCGTCGAGAATCCTGACCTTCTTGGCAGTATCAAGAACCTTTCTGATTGTGTTCTCCTCGTTATATGCCGGGATTATGAGAGATACTTTTGTCATGTGAATCACCTAAAATATGATAAACGGTTGTTAGAGAATTGAGTCTGATTTTGAATTGACGGAAGGATTTTCCTTTTCCTTATACAGCCAGTTCCTGAGGACAATCGGGGTAATTATCGTCGTGAGTAGGCTCATTAAGACAAGCGAAACATAAATCTCCTGGCCAATTAATCCTTTGTTTAATCCAATCAATGCAACTATCATTGCGACTTCTCCTCTCGGAGACATACCAAAGCCGATTATGATTGATTCTTTTCCTGAGATTCCCATGAGCTTTGCCGGAATTGTACATCCTATCAGTTTTGTGATTACAGCAACAGCAGTAAGAGCAATTAAGAACCAAATTACATTGGGAGTAATGGCATGGAAATCTGCTATAATACCGAGAGAGATGAAGAATATTGATGCGAAAATTATATGGAGATATTCCGCTCCTTCTTTATAGTTCTTGCTGTGCATTAGTCCAACTCCTTCGAGAGCAACTCCTGCTATGAATGCTCCAACAATTGCGCTTAATCCAATAAGCTCTGCTGTCATTGCATAAAAAAAGGCAATCATCATTGCAAAGATAAAGACAAATTCAGGATATTTTTTAGCAAAGTTTGAGCTGTCAATTTTTCCAAGTAATCTGCTGAGAAACTTTATTCCGATAAATGAGCCAATGGCAAGGAATAAAACTGCCTTGATAATCACAAATGCAGTTGTTCCGACTGAGAATGTTCCTCCAACTATCTGGTCTGAAATTGACAGGATTAACAGGCTGAGAACATCGTCTATGACAGCCGCACCAATAATTGCCTTTGCCGCCTCTGTCTGGAGTTTCCCCATTTCCTTGAGGACATTTGCAGTTATCGCTATCGAGGTTGCTGTTAATGCTGTGCCGACAAAGACAGAGCTTTTGAAGTCATATCCGAATGTCGTCGAGAGATAATATCCTCCTATCCATGGGATGATTACACCAACAAGTCCAATTATGCCATACTTGATATTGTAGATGTCTTTTAGCTTGAACTCCAATCCGACGACAAATAATAGAATAACTGCTCCAAGATGTGCAATGCTTGTAACAAAGTCATTTGCCGTAATCCATCCTAAAAGGCTTGGGCCAATGATTAGCCCGACGATAATCTCACCGATAACAGCACTCTGGTTTATTCTTGAAGCTAAAAGGTAGCCAGCAAGTGCCATGAATAAAAGCAGGCTCATCTGGAATTCGATTGAACTTAAAATAGGCTCCATTATAAAAAAGTTGTATTGCTAATCCTATAAATAACTTATGAATGTAAACAATCGTGGCAAACAAATGTGGCTCGATACAAAGCGAAAGATTTAAATACTATTGTTACCATTAAATAGTAATACTAAAATGTCTGAACCTAAAAGGCTATTCAATGAAGCGAAGAGAGCAATTTCAACAGGATTAATAGCTGTAACTCTTTTGAATTCTCCTGCTGATGGAAACTACCAGTCTAATTATCGTATGAATGCTCCTGATACTGTGTTGCAGAATGCCTCTCCTTTACCTTACAATCCAACTCCTGCTGACATTGCAGTTGATGAAGCAATCATGGCAAGGGATACGTTAATGTATAGTGAAGCATGGGCAACAATTCTAAATGCGAAATTTGATGATACCATAAATCTTCCATGGGATAATGGATATGAAGGTTTTGTGAAATGGAGAGATAATGGTATCCAGAAGCCAACTGTTTATGTTGAAAGGCAGGCACCAATCGGTGTTGTTATAGGCGCGCATGAAGTTCCTGCAGAAAGAGAAATAAATAAGTTCACAACAGAATATACTGCTGTTTGTGCTCCAAAGGATTTTGGCACTCTCATGTATAAGGCAAACGACGTCAAGTTTTTCGTCGAGAGATTTCTCAAATCAGAAGAATACAGGCAGCTCGATTCATTCTTGAAAGGAAAGGGACTTGAGCCAAAATATGATATTGAATATTATGCATCTGGTTTCCTGCCAAAAGAAGCAGAGGCAGGCGTTACGCCTTATGATTCTGACGGAATAAAGATTTTTGCATTTGCTTCTGATATAGGTGATAAATTAAGGATTGAGGCAAAGAATTATGATGTCTCTTTGAGAAATGTTGTGGTGAATGCCTTAATGCACGAGCTTTGCCATATCTACGGAATAAAAGGAACACCTGCTGGAGAGGAAAGGCTTGAGAAGCTTCTCGTCGAGTTTTATGATACACAGCTTAACGGTCATATTGGCTCTACAACAAACACAGGTTATGGCAGAGACAGTGTTCTGCTTCATATATGGAAGAATTATTATGAAGGGAAAAAAATATCAAGTTCAAGAAAGGATGTTGTCAGGGATATTTACACAGAACTAGGGAAATCTCGTTCAATTGATGAGGTTGTTTCCAGTCTTGAGAAAGCAGGGCTTGGAGAGAAAGAGATAGCTGATTTTATCAGCAGGTATTCCTCTGAAACTAAATCTGCAAAAACTGAATACAAAGCAAGCAAAGGAGAGGGAAAATCCTCAAAATACGACGAGAAATCTGAGGATTATAATGCAAGAGCTGAAAATAATAACTCTGAAAACTCAGGAGAGAAATCTACAGATGGAGAAAGTTCAGAATCCTCTGATGGCGAATCCTCAGAAAGCGGCTCAGAAGGAGATGGTGGTGGAGAATAAAGCTTATCCATTTACCAATGATATCGCTTCAGCCATTGCACTCTCAGCTTTTTTTCTCTCATGTGAATCAGCAATAATCCTGAGAAGATTGTTTTCTGTCTTTGACATCCTGAACCAGACAAAGGAATTATCGTCGAGAAATACCTTGATTGCCTCGCTTTTTTTAACATTCAGTTTTTTCTTTTTGTAATAGCCGGCAATCCTTTCCTTAAACTTGTCAATGTTGTTAATCTCAATTTTCAAATCATTTCTCAATGTTGTATATTGTGGATATTCTGCAATTATATTGCGGATGGGCTTTCCTTTTTCTGCAAGAATCCCGAGGATAATCAAGCTGGTTAGCAATCCATCCCTGCATCTTGAAGGCCTTAAGATGACTCCTGATGAGCTTCCTTCTCCTCCTATAATTGATTTCTGCCTGAGCATTTCCTCGACGACATTTATCTCTCCGACATCTGTCTCTATGAGCTTTGCATTGAACTTTTTTGCAGCATAAGAAACAATTCCTGAGGTTGCATCATTAATGACAATTGTTTCTTTGGATGGATTTTTTGATTTAGAAAGGACAAAATCAACAGCCAGAGCAAGAAGATAATGGCCGTTAATTACACCGTCGGAAAAAACAACCTCAGCCCTGTCAGCATCACAGTCAAAGCCAAATGCCAGCGCAAGATTTTTCTCCCTGATAATCTCTTTCAGATAAGCCAGAGAGTTTTCATTCGGCTCTATCCTTCTCGGAAAAACACTCTCTTTTGTGTTAATTGCATCATGCCTGATTCCAAGCTGCTTTAACACTTCCAGATTTTTTATTCCTGCTCCGCCGTTTGCATCGAGGAGAAATTTTGCGTCTGTGCCAATTATACTCTTAATAGTATCTTTTCCTATTGTGCTTCTTACAAAATCAGCATATTCAGAAATTATTTCTTTGTTGTAATTAAATATGTTAGTTGATTTTGCTTTTCTTTTTGGCATTCTGATATCTTTGTTCTTGATTTTCTGGTATTCTGCTATTATGCCATGAATATCATTTATTCGCAAAACAGCTCCATCATCGTCTAAAAATTTCAGCCCATTCCATTCAGGCTCATTATGGGAAGCTGTTATCATTATCCCTCCTGAAGCTTTGAATGCCCTTACAGCATGCTCTGCCATTGGAGTTGTTGCTATCCCAATATCAATTACTTCGTCGAACACTTGCGTGATTGCATCTGAGATTTCATTGCTGGAATGCCTTGTGTCTCTTGCAATTACAACTTTCTGAATGGAATGAGCATTTTTATTCTCGAGAAATTTTCTAAATAGGTAAGCGTATCCTATGCAGACATCTATATCTAAGCCATGGTTCCAGATTCCCCTTATTCCTGAGAATGATTCTATCAGAGGCATTTTGACAATTAAATTTTAATGGGATGTTGTTTATTAATCTTATCGTAGTCAAATCTTCCTCTTCAAAATCCCCATAACCAAATCAGCCTTTGCCTTTCCTTTTGATTTTCTCATCACAACACCGACGATAAAATTAATGGATTTCTCATTTCCTTTTTTGTAGGATTCAACTGCCTGAGGGCTTTCGGCAATTGCTTCATCACAGAATTTCTCTATCTCACTTTCATCTGAAATAATCACAAGCCCTTCTCTCTTGACATAATCGTTCACATCAAAAGACTCAACAGCGAGTTTCTCGATAATCCTCTGTCCGACTTTTTCAGTAATCTGATTCTTGTCAATCAGTTCCAGAAGGGAAATAAAGTTTTTCTCGTCGAGATTTGCATCATGGATTGACTTGTTGTTATAATTCAGAACACGAACCAATTCCCTCCTAATCCATTTCGCAGCAAGTATCGGAGAAACTTTTTTTGCACACTTCTCAAAAAGGTTTGCAAGATGTTTGTCAGATGAAATCACAAGAGCATTGTCTTCAGGGATTTTATAATCCCGAACAAACCTCTCTTTTTTATCCTGAGGCAATTCAGGAAGGGTTTTCTTAACATCCTCGACAAAATCGGTTGTAATTTCAATCGGCACCAAATCACTGTCTATAATATATCCATAATCATCCTCTGTTTCCTTTGTCCGCATTGAATATGTAAATCTCTTTTCAGAATCCCAGCCTCTTGTTTCCTGAACAATCTTTTTATTTGTCTCAGCCTCTTTTTTCTGGCGGGAAATCTCATATTCAAGAGCAGTTTCAATTTCTTTGAATCCTGTAATATTTTTTATTTCCACTCTTGTATAATCAGATTCCCTGATTGAAATATTTGCATCTGCCTTGATTATGCCGTTGTTCATGTCGAAGATTTCAAGATATTCAAGAATAGATATTAGCTGTTTCATAAATTCCCTTGCTTCAGATGCAGAGTGCATTTCGGGCTTTGTTACAATTTCAATAAGCGGGTTTCCGCTTCTGTTATAATCAACAAGAACATACAGCGAGCCATGAACTCCCGACGGATGAACAAGTGATGCAGGATCCTCCTCGAGATGAATTCTGCTGATTCCAATAAGCTTTCCGTCAGGAAGAGATATGTTTCCTTTATTTCCGAGAGGGATTTCATACTGAGTTATCTGATAGTTTTTTGCAAGGTCAGGATAGAAATAACTTTTTCTCGAGAAGATTAATTCAGGAGCAATATCGCAGCTAATTGCAAGCCCGAGCTTTACACCAAATTCAACTGCCTTTTTATTTAAGACTGGCTTTGCTCCTGGCATTCCAAGACAAACAGTGCATGTTCTTGCATTTGGCTCTTCGCTTCCTTTAGTCGGGCATGAGCAAAAAAGCTTTGTCTTTGTATTTAGCTCTGCATGAACTTCAAGGCCTATTATAATTGGTGATGTGAATGTCATTTTTTAATTTAGTATAACCTCATTTCACAAACTCAACATTTGGCATATTCTCAAATTCCTTGTCTCCTGTAAGGAATTTCAGGTTGTGTTTTAATGCAAGCTGATAACCTATGGAATCCGCCAAAGAAATATTTCTCTTTCTATGGATATATCTGAAGTAAATTGAATCAACCATTATTTGAGGATTTATCTCGAGCAATTCACAATTAAATCTCGAGAACCATTTATCGGCTATCTCTTTTCCCTCCTCTCTTAAATAAATAAGATAAAGCTCGCCGATATTATATACTGAAGTAACTATTGGCATTTCTTTAAATCTATCATATTGCAAACTTCCCCTAATAAGTTCTATTATTGCATAAGTATCAAAGAAATACATTTTATTTCATATCCAGAAACTCATCAACTTCCCTCATTAATTGTTCTGTAGGTTTCTTAAATTTCCACTTCCCGAAAATATCCTTTACTTTTGTTACAGGTTTTGACCTGATATGAATTTCAATATCCTGCTCAGGCATTATATTATGCTCTCTCACTGTTTCTTTAGGTATGATTATCCCGATAGAATTTCCCCATTTTTTTGTTCTTGCAATTATTTCTGGCATATGAGTTATATATGTATAACTTGTATTTAATCGTTTTGATGAAACTCACTTCAAGAGAAATCCGACACCGCCAGTCACAGACTGGCGGATTGCTCGCTCCCTT
>CAZXRI010000041.1:0-4375 GCA_964642765.1 uncultured Methanosarcinales archaeon
CAATCCTTGCAAATGATTTCTCCTTTCTCTCTATTCCAGAATAAGTTAACACCGCCGCATTCAGGACACTTCTTAATCATTTCTGCCATATTATTCACCTGCCATAGCAATTCAACTAATAATCAGCAACCTTAACATCTTACTTTGAAAATATACTTACTTTTTACCCCCGCATGTAAGTAAACAAAGTTTATATACAAGAAAAACGGTGGATTTATAAAGCTTTTGATTACTCTCGACAAACGGTTCAATACCCTTCAAACACAATATCTTTTCCTGCTCTCTTGAGAATAGTCCTTATTCTATCAGCTTTTCTCACAAACCCGACAACTTTTGCATCCTCTCCGGAATTCTTCAGAATATCAAGAACATCATTAGCATCTTTCTCGGAAACAATCAAATAGAACCCCATCCCCATATTGAATGTCTGGTACATCTCCTCGTCAGAAAAGCCTGACTCTTTTTGCAGGACAGAAAAAATCTTCTGCGGCTCAAGAGGAGCCTCAATCACAAATTCAACCTTTGCATTGCCAGCATTAAACCTGTTAAAATTCTTCAATCCATAACCTGTGCTATTAACACCGACGACTGAAAATTTCTTAGCAACCTCAGCAACAGGCTTAACGTAAATCCTTGTTGGCTCTAAAAGGACTTCTCCGATTGTTTTTCCTTCTTTTCCATCAATTGCATCCAGCTTATCATTAAGAGAAAATTTCCCCCTGTAAAATGCCTTGTTGCTCTTTCTCGTCTCAAAATCTCCCCTGAGAAGAAATTTCCTTGCATCAGTATATCCATTGGAATGCAGACCAGAACTCCTTAATGCAATAATCTTATCTCCAGCAACAATTTCTTTCTGCCTGAAATTCTTTGGCACAAACCCAATCATTGCAGCAGCTAGGTCAAATCCATATCCTTCCTTAAAAGAATCAAGCATTTCACCGATAGAAGCAGTCTCGCCCTTGCCGAAATTTATTTTAACATCATTCCTGAAAATTCCTGCTGTATCACACATCTCAAGCCCTTTCACAATCCCTCGGATAATATCTCCTGCCTTCAACTCAACTTTTTCCTGAACAGCAAGATAATCCATGAACAAAAAAGGCTGGACATTTCCTAAAGTTGCCAAGTCATTAGCACACATTGCAACCAAATCAATACCGACAGTATCATACTTGTCAAGAGCAGCAGCAATCAAAAGCTTAGTTCCAATACCATCTATAGAACATGCAAGATAATGATTCGGGAAAATCTTGCTCTCGAAGAGCTCTGCAAAAAGCCCCTTTGATTTCTTAACAAGGTTTTCTTTCATTGAATCAGGGATTGCTTTCTTTATCTGCTCGAGCGCTTCTGATTCTGTTTTCTGATATGAGATTACTGCCATGAAAAAAGAAATGGTTCTCGGATATATAAAAATATTGATGTTTACAAAACAAAAAAATACAAAAACAATAAATCAAACAGTACTGCTTCCTGATTTTGCTCCAGCCTCTTTCAAAGCAGCCTGTGCAGCAGCAAGTCTTGCAATAGGAACCCTGTAAGGTGAGCAGCTTACATAATTCAAACCAATCTGATGGCAAAACTCAACAGAATTCGGATCACCACCATGCTCGCCGCAAATTCCGATATCGAGCTTAGGATTCACTTTTCTGCCTTTCTCAATAGCAATCTTCATCATTTCCCCAACGCCATTCCTGTCAATTGTTTGGAAAGGATCCTCTGGGAAAATGCCTTTCTCGATATAAATAGGAATAAACTTTCCAGCATCATCTCTCGATAAACCATAAGTTGTCTGTGTCAGGTCATTTGTACCAAACGAGAAAAAATCCATTCCTTGCGCAAACTCATCTGCTGTAACACATGCTCTTGGAAGCTCAATCATTGTTCCGATTGTATAATGCACGCTAACTCCGGATTTCTCAATAAGCTCATCAGCAATTTTCTTGATTAACTCCTTGAGAATCTCAAGCTCCTTTACATTGCTCGATACAGGAATCTCAATCTCAGCAATTGCTTTGAACCCTTCTTTATTAGCCTCGATAGCTGCCTTGATAATTGCACTTGCCTGCATCTCTGTTATTTCAGGATACACAATCCCAAGCCTGCATCCCCTGAAGCCGAGCATTGGATTGAATTCATGCGATTCAGTAATCTTCTCGACTATTCTTTCCTTAGGGACATTCATCTCTCTTGACAACTCGAGAATATCCTTCTCTTCTTTTGGAAGGAACTCATGCAAAGGCGGATCAAGCAATCTTATAGTAACAGGCAATCCTGTCATTATCTTGAATATCTCGAGGAAATCATTTTTTTGCATTGGCTCTAATTTTGCAAGTGCTTTTTTTCTGCCTTCAAGAGTATCAGATAAAATCATTTCTCTTACTGCCTTAATCCTGTCTCCCTCGAAAAACATATGCTCTGTCCTGCACAAGCCAATTCCTTCAGCACCAAAATCTCTTGCGACTTTGCTGTCGAGAGGAGTTTCAGCATTAGCCCTTACCTTAAGCTTTCTGAATTCATTTGACCATTCAAGAAGCGTCCTGAAATTCCCTGAAATCTGCGGATCGGTTACAGGAACCTTTCCGAGAATAACCTCTCCTGTTGAGCCGTCAAGTGTTATGTATTCTCCTTCTTTCACAACAATATCCTTGACAGAAAAAATCTTTTTGTGCTCATTTACAGAAATCTCCTCACATCCTGCAACGCAAGTCTTTCCCATTCCTCTTGCGACAATTGCTGCATGAGATGTCATTCCACCTCTTGCTGTAAGAATTCCCTGAGCCGCATTCATTCCCTGAATATCCTCGGGAGATGTTTCAAGCCTGACAAGTATAACATCATTACCCTCAGCAGCAAGCTCAACTGTTCTTTCTGCTGTAAATGCAACAATCCCAACAGCAGCTCCAGGAGAAGCTGGCAATCCTTTTGCAATAACCCTTGCCTTCTGCTTTCCAATTGAATCAAGCTGCTTGTGCAATAATTGGTCCATCTGCTTTGGCTCTATCCTTAAGATAGCTGTTTTCTTGTCTATTAATCCCTCTTTCACAAGCTCGCATGCTATCCTGACAGCTGCCTGTGCAGTTCTCTTTCCGGAACGAGTCTGGAGGATGTAAAGCTTACCTTCCTGTATTGTGAATTCTATGTCTTGCATATCCTTATAATGCAACTCGAGTTTTTTTGTGAAAGCACAAAACTTGTCATATACCACAACATTTTTATTTTTAAGCGTCTCGATAGATTCAGGAGTTCTTATGCCAGCAACAACATCCTCTCCTTGAGCATTCATCAAGTATTCTCCATAAATCAAGTTCTCTCCTGTTGACGGATTCCTCGAAAATGCAACACCTGTTCCTGATGTTTCTCCCATGTTTCCGAAGACCATTGCTTGGATATTGACTGCTGTTCCGAGCAAACCTCGAATATTATGAATTTGCCTGTAAGTAATCGCACGCTTGTTCATCCAAGAATCAAACACAGCTTTTATAGCTAGGGCAAGCTGCTCCTTTGCATTCTGCGGAAAATCCTTGCTTGTTTTCTCCTTGACAACTTTCTTGTTCTCCTCAATAACCTTTTTCAAGTCATCAGAATTTAAATCAGTATCAAACTTAACGCCTTTTGTTTCCTTTACTTTATCGAGAACTTCCTCGAAAGAATGATGCTCTATCCCAAGAACAACATTTCCGAACATTGTGATTAATCGCCTGTAAGCATCATAAACAAATCTTTCATTGCCTGTCTTTTTTATCATGCCATTTACAGTCTCGTCGGAAAGCCCAAGATTCAGGATAGTGTCCATCATTCCTGGCATTGACGATGATGCTCCTGAACGCACAGAAACAAGAAGCGGATTTTCCTTGTCGCCGAGCCTTGCATTCATCTGGGACTCGAGCTTCCTGAGTTTTTCCTCGATTTGAGCATCCAAACCATCAGGATATTTTTGATTGTTCTTGTTGTAATAATCGCATACTTCAGTTGTGATTGTAAATCCTGGAGGGACTGGAATTCCAAGCTTTGTCATCTCAGCAAGGTTTGCTCCTTTTCCGCCGAGAAGCTCCTTCATTCCTTTATCTCCTTCATCAAAGTAATATACATGCTTGTTTGGTATGTTTGCCATGTTATCAATCACCCTCGGGCTGAGAATTTTAGGGTGTTTATAAAAGTTACTCTGACCAATTTCAAAAATGATAGCTTCGCCTTATAATCATAGAATAACTTCATTAAAGATTATCGTCTTTAAAATCCAAAAATTTATATATCAGCTATGATTTATCATTATAATTATGCCATCAGCAAAAAATTTCAGGGCAAACGCATCAGCGATTTTGCTAGTTCTTAGTCTATTGCTGGTGCTAGTGGTTTAGGCCACGAACACACTATT
>CAZXRI010000041.1:4385-8855 GCA_964642765.1 uncultured Methanosarcinales archaeon
AATTTTTGCGGTTAAGTGATACGTAAGGCTTAATGTCTTGTTATTTAACTAATAACCAAAAAATGTAATTTTAAAAAGCATTTTTTGGATTAGAAACATTATATCAAAAATGATTTTCCAGATGAAAAACATTTTTGAATCGGAAGGTATATAAAAATGGCAGAAAAACAAAAGATATATACGAACTTTGAACGCACAGACGAGCAAAGGTTTGAGGATTTGTTATACTCTGAGCATGCTTTGTGGGCAGAGGATTTGTACATCAAGGGATATAGGATTCCAAGTATTTCAAATGCAAGAATGTCAATCGGAAGAAAAAATGCCAAAGAGAATTTTGATATTTGATACAACATTAAGGGACGGCGAGCAATCTCCGGGAGCTTCTCTTACTGTTCAGGAAAAGCTGATTATAGCGAAACAGCTTGCAAGATTAAATGTTGATGTGATTGAAGCAGGTTTTCCTATCTCATCCGACGGTGATTTTGATGCAGTTAGCATTATTGCCAAGGAAGTAAAAGGACCAATTATCTGCGGTCTTGCAAGAGCTATGAAGGAAGATATTGACAGGGCTTGGGAAGCTGTAAAGCATTCAGACAAGCCGAGGATTCATACTTTTATTGCTACTTCACAGATTCACATAGAGAAGAAATTGCGAAAGTCAAAGGATGAAGTAATCCAAATGGTTGTTGATGCTGTAACTCATGCGAAAAGATTATGCAATGATGTTGAGTTTTCTCCTGAGGATGCTGCAAGAACAGACTTGGATTATATGTGTGATGTTGTCCGAGCAGCGATTAAGGCAGGAGCTACCACAATTAATATTCCTGATACCGTCGGATATGCTGAGTCTGAGGAGTTTGGGAATCGAATAAAATATTTGCTTGAGAAAGTTCCTGAAGCAAAGAATATTGTTGTGAGTGTTCATTGTCATGATGACCTTGGATTAGCGGTTTCAAATTCGTTAGCTGGAATGATGAATGGAGCAACCCAGATAGAATGCACTATCAACGGAATAGGGGAAAGAGCAGGGAATTGCTCTCTTGAAGAGGTTGTGATGAATTTAAAGACGAGAAAGGATTATTTCAGGGATTTTACGACAGGGATTAACACAAAAGAGATTTACAAGACAAGCAGGATGGTTGCTGAGCTTACTGGAATTTCTGTCCAGAGAAATAAAGCAATTGTAGGCGGAAATGCTTTTGCGCATGAAGCTGGAATTCATCAGCATGGAATGTTGAGCCATAAATCAACTTATGAGATTATGGATCCAAGCGAGGTTGGTTGGACAGGTGATAATCTTGTAATTGGGAAACATTCTGGAAAGCACGCTATCGAGAAAATGCTCAAGGATTCAGGATATGGTTTTTCATCAGAGCAGATTGAATCTGTCGTCGGAAAAGTCAAAGAGCTTGCAGATAAGCAAAAGGAAGTAATGAAAGAGGATATTATTGCAATTGCCAATGATATTGCAGGTGGGCTATCAAAGGATGAGCAGATTGTGTTCCTCGAGGAGTTTCAGGTTACAACAGGCAACAAAATCAAGCCGAGCGCTGTTGTTACTGTAAAGATTGATGGTGTTGAGAAAACAGGAGCAGGTAAAGGAGTTGGGCCTGTTGATGCTGTGAGCAATGCACTTAAGACAACAATTCATCCAGGGATTAAATTGAAGGAATATAATCTCAAGGCAATTACAGGAGGAACAGATGCTCTTGCTAATGTTACAATCAAGATTTCAGACGAGGAAGGAAACATATTCAAAGCTGATGGTGTTAATGAGGATGTTATTATGGCATCTGCCGAGGCAATTATCAGGGGAATTAATCGGGCATTGAATTTTCAGAGGGAGAAAATTAAAAAATCAAACAAAAAAAACATGGAGAGATTAACATGAAAGCGGCACAGGTTATTTGCGAAACAATGCACAAGCAGGGCGTCGAGATAGTTTTTGGAATTACAGGCGGAGCAATCATGCCATTGTATGACCAGCTTTTCGACTATAAGGATAAAATCAGGAATATTATTGTCAGGCATGAGCAAGGCGGAATGCACATGGCAGAGGGATATGCAAAGGTCTGCGGAAAAGCAGGAACATGCCTTGCAACTTCTGGCCCTGGAAGTACAAACATGATTACAGGAATTATGGATGCATACATGGATTCTGTTCCTCTTGTTGCAATGGGCGGTCAGGTTGCGACCTCGTTAATTGGTAATGATGCATTTCAGGAAACAGACATGATGGGATTAACTGTTCCGATTACAAAACACAATTTCCAGCTGCGGGATCCGAATGATGCAGCAGCGACTATAATCAAGGCATACAAGCTTGCTGTTTCAGGAAGGCCAGGACCTGTTTACATTGACCTTCCTAAGGATGCACAGAATGGAGAGGTTACAAAGCCAATTCCAGAGGATGTTGAAATTCCGACATACAATCCGACGATAGAGCCAAATCCACTCCAGTTAAAGAAAGCCGCACAGATGATTTTGAAGGCAGAAAGGCCTGTTATTCTCGCAGGCGGCGGAGTTATCATAGCGAATGCGGCAAAAGAATTATTCAAGTTTGCAGAAGGTCTTTGGATTCCTGTTGCAACAACAACAATGGCAAAGGGATGTTTTCCTGAAGACCATCCTCTTAGCATGGGAGTTACTGGAATGCACGGCACAGAGTTTGCAAATTACTCTCTGATAAATACAGACTTGATAATTGCAATCGGCTCAAGATTTTCCGACAGGGTTACAGGAGAATTGAAATCATTTCAGGAAGGAAAGAAAATCATTCACATAGACATTGATCCCACTGAGATTGGAAAGAATGTCAAGGCACATCTTCCGATTGTTGGAGATGCAAAGAAGGCACTCGAGGGAATTTCAAAGATTCTCGTTAATGAGGCAAACAAGCATAAATTCAAGAATTCAGAATGGAACAAGAAGGTAAAAGAGCTGAAAGAATTATGCCTGAAAGCAGAGGAGGAGTATTTTGCCAATGAGAAATTAAACACTCCTTTTATTTTGCACGAGCTTAACAAAGTCTTAAAGGATACTGATATTGTTTGCACAGGTGTTGGACAGCATCAGATGTTTGGTGAGCATTTTCTATCGAGAAAAGATCCGAGAACTTGGATTACATCAGGAGGCGCAGGCACAATGGGATTTGGTCTTCCAGCAGCAATGGGAGCAAAGCTTGCAAAGCCAGATGTTAATGTCTTTGATATAGACGGAGATGGTTCATTTCAGATGAATTCACAGGAGCTTGCAACTGCAAAGGAGAACGGAATCAAGGTTATGCCAATGATTATGAATAATGGTTATTTGGGAATGGTTCGGCAGTGGCTTGAGTTGTTTTACGAGAAGAGATATTCAGGTGTTACTTATAGTGCAAATCCTGATTTTGTTAAATTGTCAGAGGCATATCATCTTTCAGGGCTTACTGTTATGAAGAAGGCTGATGTTCTTCCTGCAATTAAAAGGGCAATTTCCGAGAAGGAAACATTCCTTTTGGATTTCCATACTGATCCAGAAGAAAATATTTTGCCAATGCTTCCTCCTGGAAAGGGATTAAGAGATATTATTGGCGGGAAGGTTATTTTTCCAGGGATAGGAGGGAACACTGAGAAATCAAAGATTTCTGGTGCCTCGCTCGTTACACTCGGAGGGAGGTAAAATGTCAGCCGATAGATTTGACACAGTGCAGGACAAAATTCCTGCAGGCTTTAAGGTGCATTCGCTTCGCTCAGCACCAATAAAAAATGTTACAGGTGATTAAAATGTCAGCCGATAGATTTGATGAAGTTATAACAGAATCAGAGAAGAAGATTAAGAGGCATGTTATTGAGTCAATTGTTGAAGACCAGCCCGGTGTTTTGCAGAAGATTGCTGGAATGTTTGCAAGAAGGGGATTTAACATAGATACTATTACAGTCGGTAAGTCAATACAGCAGGGATGGAGCAAGATGATTATTACTGTTGTCGGGGATGATTCTGTTCTTGAGAAGGTTGAGAAGCAGATGAATAAGCTGATTGAGACATTTAAGGTTAATACAATAACAGAGAATGACGGGATTATCAGAGAGCTTTGCCTTGTTAAAGTTAACCTTACAAAAAAGGATGCTAAAGACGAGATTTTGAATTATGCAAATGTTTACAAGAATAAGATCGTTGATATTACTGCAAAAACAGCAGTGATTGAAATCATGGGAGAGCCTGCAAAGATAGATTCTTTTGTTGATTTGGTTAAGCCATACGGGATTGTTGATATTTCAAGGACAGGGATTACGGCGATTAGGAGGGGGTGAGATATGTCATTAAATCCTGAATGTGAAATTTTTTTGAATAAATTTGTAATGCGTTTTGGTTATAAGGAAATACTTAGACTGGATATTCTTTTTAATTCAGAAGACATTCAGAAAGATAAAAAGTATCTGGTGGCTGAACTATCTTGGAATTCATCTCGGCTCTGCTCTAATAGAAATA
>CAZXRI010000042.1:0-8758 GCA_964642765.1 uncultured Methanosarcinales archaeon
AGATTCCACGCCAAAGTCGAATACAAGCTGCTGCCACAAGAAGGCGACAGGACATTATGGATGGGCTACATAGCCGAGACAAAACACAAATTCTATTTAGACATGGACAACCTCACAGTTCACAGCATAGTTGCAGGCAGCACAGGCGGTGGAAAGTCCATCGCAGCACAAGACATCGTCGAAGAAGCATTGTTAAAAGGCGTCGCAGTCGCAGTCTTTGATCCAACAGCACAATGGTCTGGCATGCTAAGAAAACTCGCAGACAAAAAATTCCTCAGCATCTATCCGCAATTCGGCATGGACCCAGCCAAAGATCCCAAAGCATTCCCTGGGAACATCAAAGCCATCAAAGACCATCGAGAGTTAGTTGACATATTCAAATACCTCAAACCCGGCGAAATACAAGTATTCACAACCAACACACTCGACCCGAGAAACTATGACTCGTTTGTTGCAAACATGATACGGCAGATATTCCACAGCAAATTAGAAGAGTTCCGCGGTCTCAAATATCTTGTAGTATTCGACGAGATTCACAGAATTCTGCCAAAGTTCGGCGGTACAGGAGAAGGGTTTACACAGATAGAACGAAGTTGCAGAGAATTTAGAAAGTGGGGTATTGGCATTGTCCTAATCTCGCAGGTCTTATCGGACTTCGTCGGAGAAATCAAGGCAAACATCAATACTCAGATTCAGATGAAAACCAGAGATGAGGGAGATTTGAATAGGATTAAGATGCAGTATGGTGAGGAGTTTATTCAGGCGCTTGTGAAAGCTCCTGTCGGTTCTGGGATGGTGCAGAATTCTGCGTATAATCGCGGACAGCCGTTTTATGTTACGTTTAGACCGATTCTTCATTCGGTGGCTCGTCTGACAGACGATGAGTTGGATATGTATAATCAGTATAATTCTATTGTCGAGGATTTGGAGTTCCAGCTTGATCAGCTTGATGAAATGAAGCAGGATGTGTTTGATCTGAAGTTGGAGTTGAAGCTGAGTAAGGATAAGATTAAGTCAGGAAATTTTAATATGGTGAAGATTTATCTTGAGGGTTTAACGCCGAGAATTCAGAAAATCTGGGATAAGCTCGGTAAAGCACCGAAGAAGCTGGAGATTAAGCTTGTTTCAGATGCGGAGATGAAGGCTGAACTGGAGGCGGCGAAGGCGGCGAAGGCGAAGATTGAGGCTGAGAAGAAGTCGCAGGAAGCGGCTGCACCGCAAGTTCAGCAGGAGGAGAAGGAGGTGCCTATGGATCCGGAGATGGTGAAGGAGAATTTGGCTGCTGTGAAGAAACTGCTGGGCGCGATTGAGGAAGGGATTGTGGCTAAGGATTGGTTCGCGATTAATGATAGGGTGATGGAGATTCAGAGTATTCCGCTTCCTAAGGATAAGAAGGTTGAGGTGAAGAAGCAATTGGAGGATGTGCAGAAGAGGGTGGAGGATGCTAAAAATCCGCAACCGCAACTGCAAGCACAACCTGCTCAGGTGGCTGCTGCTCAGCAAACTCCGACGGCAACTGCAACAGCAGAGGTGAAGGTATGATGAAAGCTTTGGAAGAATCTAAATGTATATTACAATGCTTTACAAAACGAGGTGAAAAAATGAAAAAGAGTATTTTAGAAAAAATGGCTTTAATATTTATTTTGCTGGTAATTGTTGTTAGTATTTCAATAGCCGCAATTGCACAGCCAACAGAAGATGAAATAAAAGACTATCTTGCAGAAGCAGTAAAAGGAAATAATGAGTTTAACCTTCCTGATTCACTTTCCAAAGAGCAGATTAAAGAGCAGATTAAAATAAACAAAGTTAGGCCATTGAAGAATGATTCCCTCTCGATAGTTGATGTAGAGATAAACAGCAAGCCTGTGAAACTCCTGACAACTTCTATTCTCGGAAAAGTCCAGCCAAGCTATCAGGACCTTGTCGGGCTTATAAAAAGTAATGCAAATGTTACAGGCATTCTTTATTACAACATATTTCAGGCAAACACATACCATTTTTTTGCATCAGACCTTCCTGAGCCAGTATGTATGAAAGCCAACAATAATCGTTATGTCGGATGCAAGCCGGTTGTTGTAAGCCAGATTACAGAGGAAGAGAATGGTTCTGTTAAATATTCCTATCAAATGAGCTGTGATGAAACTCCAGAATGCACGAGAAAGGCTGCTGAGTTTGGGGCTGAAAAAATCCTGAAAAGTTCACAGGATAAAGAAGAAAGATTATCCCAATTGCAGAATATTATTTCTGAACTCGGAAAATACGACGAGATTTATTCTGCACTTATAAATCTCACAGGAGTTGATGCTGATAAGACAATCCCTGTAGAAAACTCTCCTAATGTATTGGAAAGCCAGAATACTGCCAGCCAAAACTTAGGCATTCAGCGAATAAACGGGAGTGTTGTTATTAAGCTGGGCTGAAACATTCTGGCTTGGATATGAGAATGCAAGAGCATGATAAATTAAAGAGTGTGAATGTTCTTCCGCATACAATTATTTTTATTGCCTTAACCATTCTCAGTGTTTTAACAATTAACGCATACACAACAGGCAGCAGCAATTATAACAATACACTCGACATTACATCTGCAGGAGATAACATCTCAAGCCAGAGCTATAATAATATTGTAACAACTTCATCAATATCAGATGTCATTAATTCCACATCCTATGACAACTATATCGGGTTTGCTTATGCAATGCTCACATCAGGTGATAATTCAAGCCCAACTTTTCAATTCAACTCAACAAACGCATCTGAGATGAGGATTTATGACTTTGTGCGGTTCAATGTTACATGCAACGATAGTGGTGGATTGCACGGATTTTTGTTTAGCCACAACAATTCAAGGATATGGAAAAATGAATCTTATGTTTATTTAAGCGGAACACAGGCAGAGGCTAATTTCACATTGCAGATTAATCTAACACGGCGGGATACGCTCGGATGGTTCTTTATCTGCAATGACACATCAAGAAATCTCGGCTTTATGAGTGAGCTGACATTCGGCATAAATAACACAGCTCCGCAGACTGTAAACCTGTCTTTCCCTCTTGCAAATGTATCCATGACAAACAGGACGCCTGCATTTAACTGGAGCGCTTATGATGCTGATAATGATACGCTGAGTTTCAATCTAACAATCACCAGAGTTTCATGCGGAGATATTAGCAATGACTGTTTTACTGACTTGCTCAAATTCAGCTTGATAAATGCGACCAATTTCACCACACCAACAGAGCTTGACATAGACGCTATTTATAATTGGTCTGTTGTTACGTTTGATGGATTGAATTACAGCCAGTGGGCTGAGATAAGGAACTTTACAGTTGTTTCTCTTCTCAGCATGAAGCTCACTGTCAGCAGTGCAAACTTTGGCAATCTTAACATCAATGACGTTGTAAATACAACAGAAAATAGCCCGCAGCCTATAACAATAGAAAATGACGGGAATGTCCGCCTTAATTTGACGATATATGCAAACCAAAGCTTATGGGTAAGGAATTATGCAGGGCTTGATACGCGATATTTCCAGATGAAGCCAGGAAACACTTCAGAGCTTGGTGCATATAATTACTCTGCGTCTCCTGCGGATTGGGTAAATGTTTCTTCTTCGCAATTAAATATTTTCAAGTCTCTTCATTATAATGATAGCAAGGATACTGCTGAGATTGATTTGCTTATTAGAGTCCCTCCTGACGAGGATCCTGGCTCTAAAGTAACAGGACTGGTGATACAGGGTGCACAGACAACTCCATAAGAAGATTTTTGTATCGAGAATATTATTGGCTGTGATTTTGATAGTTCTACTTTCGCATCTGAGTTATGCTCTTGGTGTAAGCCCTGCACAGAAATTTGTTGATTTTACGCCTAATAAAAAAGAGACAGTAACATTTAACATTGTTAACAATGAGCATAAAGAGTTGAGGCTTTTAGTCAAGGTTCGCTCTGATTTGGAGCAGTATGTAAAGCTCGACGAGAAAATTGTTTCGCTGAAGGCAGAGGATGAGTCAAAAGGATTTGCTGTTGAGCTGAATCTTCCGTCCAAGATTGATACTCCCGGAACGCATAAGATTGAAGTTGTGCTTCTTGAGATTGCTCCTGATGTTGACCCAGGAGATAATACCATTGTTACTGCATCATCTGCATTGGTTTATCAGATTCATGTCCGTGTTCCATATCCGAGCAAGTATGCTGAGTCAAAGCTTGTTATCCAGCCTGCAAATGTTAATGAAACAGTAAGGTTTGTCATGCCTATTTTTAACCTCGGTGAAGAGCATATTTCAAAGGCAAAGGCAATCATCAAGGTTAAGAACAAAGCTGGAAAGGAGATTACTTCGCTTGAAACTAACGAAATATCCCTGAATGTTAAGGATGAGGGAAAGCTTGATGCTGAGTGGCAGGCTAATGTGAATGCAGGATTATATTCTGCCGAGGCTGTTGTTTATTACGACGAGAAACAGATTAAGTTTGAGAAGGATTTTGAGGTAGGGAATCTGTTTATTGATATTGTGAGCTTGTCTGTTTCTGATTTTACTCTCGGTGGAATTGCACAGTTTGAGATACTTATAGAGAATAAATGGAACCAGCTGATTAAGGATGTTTATGCTGAGATGACTGTTTCCGACGAGAGCAAGAAAGCTTATCCGACTTTTAAGACCGCAACTGTTGATTTGGAGCCTTATGAGTCAAAGAAGATTCGCGCTTACTGGGATTCTAAAGGCTCTCAGGTTGGGATTTATGATTTGAAGCTTGTCTTGTATTATGCCGAGAGAACCACCGAGAAGCTTATCAAGGCGTATGTTGATGTTGACTCTATCAGGACAGATTTCAGCCCGACTGCCAAGGTTGTTTCTGCTCCAAAGTCAAAGGGCAATAAGGAAATTCTTATTGGTGCTTTGGTTGTTGTGCTTGTTGTGATTAATGTCGGCTGGTTTGTTTATTTTGTTAAGTCGAAGAAAAGAAAGAAGAGATAATGCAGATGAAAAATTGCCTGCCTTGAGTGGTTATTTTTCCTGCAAAGAGCAAACTATTTAAACCAGATATACAGGGATTACTTGCATGATTGAAATAACTATCCCGATTATCGTCGGACTGATTGCTTTGGTTGTTGGGACTTATACTGATTTTAAGACAAGAGAGGTTCCAGACTGGATTAATTATGGGCTGATAATATTTGGTTTTGGGATTAGCATTATCTATTCGCTTGTTTTATCCTCATGGAATTATATCCTGTTCTCGCTTGCAGGGTTTGTTATTTGCCTTGGGATTTCTATGCTGATGTTTTATACCGGACAATGGGGCGGCGGAGATAGCAAGATGCTGATGGCTCTCGGAAGCCTGCTCGGATTCACACTTGATTTTAAGAAAGATTTTCTTCTGAACCTGCTTATCAATATTGTAATTGCAGGCGGGCTTTATGGATTGGGATGGTCAATTGTTCTCGGAATCAAGAACAGATATAGGATTGCTGTTTTCTGGAGAAAGTTTATTGCAAATAAGGTTGTCAGGACAATAAGGAATGTTATTCTCGTTGCTGTGATTGTGCTGTTTGCTGTTTCTCTGCTTATGCGGGATAACCTGTATTTTATTTACCTGTCTCTGCTCGGGCTTTTTGTGATTATTACTTTTTATGTCTGGGCGTTTATGAAGGCAATCGAGAATGTGGCTATGCTTAAATTAGTCAAGCCAGAAGAGCTTACTGATGGTGATTGGATTGCCAAGGATATTTATATTGATAAGAAATACATTTGTGGTCCAAAGGATTTGGGTATTAACAAGGTTCAGATTAAGCAGTTAGTTGGATTTAAGAAATCAGGAAAGATTAAGGATGTGCTGATAAAGGTAGGGATTCCGTTTATTCCAAGTTTTTTGATTGCTTATATTTTTACTGTTTTTTTCGGAAGCCTTATTGGTTTTCTTATAGGATAACACGATATTCTTTTATAGGCATAAGCAATTTTCTTATTTATGGAAGAATGTCATGAGCCAAGCTGTACAAGGCAGGCAAGTAAATCATGGAAAGGAAGAAAAGTCTGCGCTGACCATTATGATTTTTATCGAGATAAAGAGGAGAAGATGTATTTAGAGATGGGGAATTGACAAATAGCAAGTTATCCCCTTATCACATCCAAAACCTCATCCCTCTTTTTTTCCATCTGAGATTTTGTTTTTGCTTCTAAATTCAATCTCAGCAATGGCTCTGTGTTTGAAGGACGAACATTAAACCACCAATCCTGAAAATCAATCCTGATTCCGTCGATTGTTGTGAGCTTTCCTTCTTTGTATTTATCCATGAGCAATTTCATCTTGCCTTCTTTATCTGAGACTTTGGAATTTATCTCTCCGCTATGAAAATATTTTTTTAAAGGCTTGATTAACTCAGAAAGCGGCTTGCCTTTTTCCGAGAGGATTTCGAGCATTTTCAGGCTTGCTATCATTCCCGAGTCTGTGTAGAAATTATCCCTGAAATAAAAATGCCCTGAAAGCTCGCCGCCAAATATTGCGTTTTCTTTTTTCATAAGCTCCTTGACAAAAGCATGACCGACTCTTGACATGATTGCTTTTCCGCCTGATTCCTCAACCTTTTCTTTTATTATCAGGCTGCTCCTTAGGTCATAGAGGACTTTTTCTTTCGGGCTTTTCTCGAGGAATTCTTCTGCAATAAGGCAAGTGATTAAATCGCTGGAAATTTTCTCGCCTTGTTCATCTACAAAAAAAACCCTGTCAGCATCACCATCAAATGCAATCCCAATATCTGCTTTTTTTCTTAGGACAGCTTTTTTCAGCTCTGCAACATTCTCTTCTTTGAGAGGATCAGCTTCATGGTTAGGGAATGTTCCGTCGAGATTAAAGAATAGCTCTGTTCGCTTGCAGGGAAGCTTTGAGTAAACAACAGGTGTTTCTTTCCCACCCATTCCATTTGCAGCGTCAATTACAATGTTTAGAGGCTTGATTTTTTTGCTGTCAATAAAACTGAGAACGTGCTTTGCATAATCCTGCATGATGCCTTTTTTGATTATTCTGCCTTTTCTCGAGGATGATTTGAATTTTTGAGATAGAAATATCTCCTCAATTTTTTTCAATCCTGATGATTCTCCTATTGGCACTGCATTTTTTCTTGTGAACTTGAATCCGTTGTAATCTTTTGGATTGTGAGATGCAGTTATCATTATGCTTCCGTCTGCTTTGAGGAATGCACATGCAAAATAGCTCATTGGTGTGCTAACTATTCCAATGTCAATTACATCAATTCCCTGCTGGGTTATTCCTTCTGCAAGGGATAGAAACAAGCTATCTGAGCTTAACCTCATGTCTCTTCCGATAATGATTGCTTTTCCACCGAGAAAGTCTGCATATGCAATGCCGATTTTTTTTGCGGATTCTTCATTTAATTCATTCGGATAGATTCCCCTTATGTCATATGCTTTGAAGATTGACATGAGAATTTTGAGAAGAATTGACTTATTTAAACCTTTGGAACTATATCACATTCCCTACCCAATATATAACCAGATAAAACAGAATCACCGACGGGATTATTACAACAGGAGAATATTTCATGCCATAAAGCATCTTGCCTTCTTTTATTACTCCGAGAAGCATTGAGGATAATATTCCTGTTATGACAAGCATTGTTATTGAGATGCTCATGAGAAACTGCCTTGTTATTGTTGTTTTTCCGAGAAAGGCATTCATGCCGTAATTGTCAGAAACAGAAGGCAATGTGCTGGATTGTATGCCTGAGATTACATCAAATAAATGAATTGAGATTGCCATAAGAAGAGGCGCTCCGATTATTATGATAAACATTATGAACAGCGAGTAGGTTTTTGTGTTCATGACAAGCTCTCTCTTTAGGTTTCTTGTCTCTGAAATGTCATTCGCAAGCTCTTCGAGGAGAGATGACATCCTTGCTCCTGATTTAATTGCATTTGTGAATATCCTTAATGTCCTGCTGAGGGTTTCTGATTTTACATGCCTGCTTATTCCAAGAAGTGAATCAGCGAGACTTTTTCCTGAATTAGCAAGTGCAATTGCATGCTCTATCTCATCTTTTAATGGACCAAACTGCTCGAGCGCCGAGCTTTTCAGTGCATTGTAAGGAGACATTCCTGATTTCATGTTTGCTGCAATAAGGTAAAGCATGTCTGGCAGTGAATTTTCTATTTTTGATTTACGTTCTTCTGTCTTGAAATAGATTATCAGATAGCCAATGAAATGGACACCAGAAAACAAAACAATTCCTGAGATAAGATAGATTAGCTGGATTTTTTTAAAGCTGAGATATGAAACTAAAATAGGCATGATAAACACAAGAAATCCAAGAAGATTAATCTGCCCGAGATAATCTCCGAGAGGGATTTTCATTCCTGAGTATCGGAGATTCTCCTCGATAAATCTTCTGTATCTGCCTGTGGCAAATCTTCCGAATATCCTGTAAAGGTTTTGTTTGGGATTCATGTTACTTTTTGCTCTTATCTTCTATTTTTTTCTTTTTTTCTGGCTCAGAAAGATAATTTTCTTTTGATGTAATTGGACGACCTAATTCCTTTTCTGTGTCTTTTCGAGCATTACCTGCTACCCTTCCTCCTCTTTTAGCAGCATCTTCAACTTCGATAAATCCCTGCTTATCTTCTTTTCTTGTAATTTCTGTGGATACTCTTTCTCCAAGCATTGAAAAAATCAGTTCCAAATCATTCATGTGGTCTCGTAAATTTTCTTTTTTCAATCCCTTAAATTTCTTATATTCCGTCGG
>CAZXRI010000043.1:0-2820 GCA_964642765.1 uncultured Methanosarcinales archaeon
TATAAAAGAAAGCCACAAACATTTCTATTGCACCAATAACCGAAGCAATCCTTGTAAACAATCCGAGAATAATCAATGGACCGATTATCACTTCAAATATTCCTGCCAGCATAAACAGGTTAAATGCGCCAATAGCCTTCCCTCCAAAAAAACCGAACTTCATCAATCCATGCATCAAAAACAAAACTCCTACTATAATCCTGAACACAAGATATTTGTGCTCGCCAAACTTATCACACATCTCTTTTAACATAGTTTCACCCCTAGAATATAAGAGAAAAAGTTATTGGTATATTTAAAATTGTCTGATACTTTTTGGTAATAAGACAATAAGTATAACTTTTTTTCACCAGCAATTACACTTAATATCAGGCTGTCTTGCCGCCCTTACATTATCCAGCCTTTTCACAGGCGTTGTATGCGGAGCATTCTTAACCAAATCAGGATTCTCCTCAGCCTCTTTCTTGATGATGAGCATTGTATCAATAAACTCATCCATTGTTTCCTTGCTCTCAGATTCAGTCGGCTCAATCATAATTGCACCATGAACAATAAGCGGGAAATATATCGTCGGAGGATGATAGCCATAGTCAATCAGCCTCTTTGCAATATCCATAGTTGAGACATGATTCGGCATCTTTGTATCGTCAGCAACAAACTCATGCTTGCAAATTCTGTCATGCGGAACATTAAATTCTTTCCTGAGCTTTACGCGGATATAATTTGCATTAAGAACAGAATGAACTCCAACATCCCTTAATCCATCTCCGCCGAGGGAACGGATATAAACATAAGCCCTAACAAGATTATTATAATTCCCATAAAATGCCCTTACCCTTCCGATAGAATGCCTATTTGAATAATCAAGAAAATAACCTTCACCGCTCTCTGATTTTTTTACCCTCGGATTAGGCAGGAATTTTCCTAAGAAATCCTTAACACCAACAGCACAAGCACCAGGTCCTCCAGAACCATGCGGAATCGAGAATGTCTTATGCAGATTTAAATGAATCACATCAATCCCAGCATCTCCGGGACGCATCACACCGAGAAGAGCATTCATATTTGCACCATCACCATAAACCAAAGCGCCAACACCGTGAATCAGCCTGCAAATCTCAATAATATTCTCCTCGAAAAGCCCGAGAGTGTTCGGATTTGTAATCATCAATGCAGCAACATCCTTGCCAAAAGCATCAAGGCATTTCTTCAGCTCATCAATATCAACAAGCCCTCTTGAATTTGACTTTATTGTTACAGTCTCCATTCCGCACATTGTAGCTGTTGCAGGATTTGTTCCATGGCTTGAATCAGGCACAAGAATTTTTTTTCTCACAGAACCTTCCCCTCTAAACTCATGATATTTCTTAATAACCATCAACCCAGTAAGCTCGCCATGTGCTCCTGCTGCCGGCTGTAAAGTAACAGCATGCATTCCAGTTATCTCCTCAAAAAATTTCTCAAGTTCATAATACATCTCCAAAGCTCCCTGAACAGTTCCAGCAGGCTGATAAGGATGAATATTCGTAAACTCAGGAAGATTTGCCATGTCCTCATTTATTTTCGGATTATACTTCATAGTGCATGAGCCAAGAGGATAAAACCCATTATCAACACCAAACCCTTTTTTAGAAAGCCCGATATAATGCCTTACAACATCAACCTCATTCAGCTCAGGAAGACCAATTCCTTCTCGGAGAAATTCCTTAGGAATAAGATTCTCCTGCTTAGGCACATCCAATTCAGGAATCTCAGCACCCTTTTTTCCGGGCTTTGAAATCTCAAACAAAAGCTTTGAATCTCTATAGGCATTAACCATCTTAATCAGCCTCCTTTAAGCAAAGAACAAGCTTGTCTATATCTGCTCTTGAATGTAATTCAGTAACACAGAACAAGGCACAGTTTTTCAGTTCAGGATAAAATCTTCCTAAATCAAGCCCGCCAATAATCCCATTATCGAGGAGAATCCTGTTTGCTTTTTGCACATCATCAAATTTCACAACAAACTCATTATAGAACGGCTTGCTGAAAACATGCCTGAACCCAGCTTCCTTTAATTTTGAAAGAGCATAGTTTGCTTTCTGGACATTCTGCTCAGCAACTTCCTTTAATCCATTCTTCCCGAGAGCAGCAAGAGCAATAGAAGCCGCAAGAGCATTCAAAACCTGAGATGTGCATATATTTGAAGATGCCTTTTCCCGACGAATATGCTGCTCCCTTGCCTGCAATGTTAATGTAAATCCTCTTTTTCCGTCGGAATCAACAGTTGCTCCGACTATTCTTCCAGGAAGGCTTCTAACATAATCTGTCTTTGTTGTAATAATCCCATAATAAGGACCGCCAAAATTTACAGGATTTCCAAAAGCATGACCTTCTCCAGCAACAATATCTGCATAATTTCCAGGAGCATTTAATATTCCGAGAGAAGTTGCATCTGTAAAGCTTGCAATAAGAAGAGCATTTGCCTCATGAGCAATCTTTGAAACCTGCTCGAGATTCTCTATAATGCCGAAAAAGTTCGGGCTCTGGATAATGACTCCTGCTGTTTCATCGTCGAGATTTGTTTTCAAGTCCATCAATGAAGTTGTTCCGTCAGCATATTCAATCTCTTTTATTTCAATGCCGAAAAAATGCGCATAAGTCTTAACAACCTCCCGATATTCAGGATGCACTGTTTTTGAGACGAGGATTTTCTTCTTTTTCTTTATGTTCGCTGCCATTGTGCAAGACTCAGCAAGTGCAGTTGAACCTTCATACATAGACGCATTAGAAGCATCCATTCCAGTAAGCTCGCATATCATGGATTGGTATTCATACAAT
>CAZXRI010000043.1:2830-8416 GCA_964642765.1 uncultured Methanosarcinales archaeon
CTCAGCCTGATATGGAGTATAAGCAGTATAAAACTCAGAACGAAAAATCAAGTGGTTTACAATCGAGGGAATAAAATGCTGATATGCTCCTGCACCGAGGAAGTTTATGAGATTTATCTTATTTTTTCCAGCAAGCTGTTTCATGTGCCTTCTCATATCTATTTCTGTCAAAGCATGAGGCACTTTCAGGAGGTTCTTCTGGCTCAGAAAAACACTCTTTGGAATATCGCTGAAAAGCTCGTCGGTAGATTTAACTCCAATCTCCTTAAGCATCTGCTCTGTATCTTCCTTTGTATTTGGGATGTATCTCATTTTTAATTTACTTGTTGCATAATTAATGGTGAGCCTGCTTACAAAATTTCGTGTAATCATCAGCATTCATCAGGTTATTAGCCTCTTCAGGATTTTCGATTTTAATCTTAAGGAACCAGCCGTCTTCAAAAGGAGAATTATTAACTGTCTCTGGAGAGTTTTTCAAAGGCTCATTTATCTCGATAATTTCTCCGCTTAAAGGAGCAAAAACATCAGACACAGATTTCACAGATTCAACAACAGCTATCGGCTTTCCTTGAGTTGCATACTTTCCAACCTCTGGAAGTTCGACGAAAACAACATCAGTAAGTTGCTCAGCTGCAAATGCAGTTATCCCGACAGTTGCAATATCTCCATCAATTCTCGCCCATTCATGGTCTTTTGTATATTTCAAATCTTTTGGATTATCCATCTTTTAATTACCTCCATTCTCTTTCTAAATAGATTATAATTCGACCACTTTTTTACAGACTCCTCGATAATGTATTCGACAACAAGATCAATTTTATTGTAATAAATTGTTGTTGAATGCTACGAACGAAGTGAGTATGGTTTTGCTCCCCATCAAATTTTCTCTCTAGGGAGCACGTCTGGCTTTATGCCAGACAAAAGCGTCAACCGATTTTGCGGTTGCCAGCATAACTATAAAATGGCTTCTTGATAATAACAGCATCATGCAATTCATTCCTTATTTTAACCTTGATGTCTTTCCCGACGGAATTATGAGGTGTATCAACCATAGCCATCCCGATTCCTTTCCTATTGCTTGGGTTAAATGTCCCTGATGTAACATACCCTATTTTCCTCGTCGAGGATTCAGGGCTGAAAATCTCATACTCAGTTCTCGGGATAGAATTATCTTTCATCTCAAAAGCAACAATCTTTCTCCTTGCACCAATATGATTCTGCATAACCAAAATGCTTTTCCCGATAAATTCAGGCTTATCAAGCTTCACAGCAAACCCAACACCAGCTTCCAGAGGAGAAATTGTATCGCTTAACTCATGCCCATACAAAGAATAGCATGACTCTAATCTAAGAGTATCTCTTGCACCTAATCCAATTGGCTTTATCCCAAACTCTTTCCCGGCATTCAGCAAGGCATTCCATACCTTCACAACCTCAGCATTATCAAAAAAAATCTCAAACCCATCCTCTCCAGTATATCCTGTCCTTGATATTATCGTCGGGATTCCAAGAACATCATCCTCAACAAACTCAAACCTCTTGATATTGGCAAGCGGATATTTGGTAATTTTTTGCAATGTCTTTTCAGCATAAGGTCCCTGAACGCTCAGCATAGCATAGAAATCAGATTTATTCTCGACAATAACATCAAACCCTAAAGCATGCGTCTTCATCCAGTTAAAATCCTTATCTGTTGTGCTCGCATTAACAACAACAAGATATGAATCATCAGAAAAGCAATAAACAAAAATATCGTCCACAACACCTCCTTTAAGATTGCACATCACAGAATAAGCAGACTTTCCAGATTCAATCTTTGAAATATCATTAGATGCAATATGCTGGAGAAATTCAAGAGCATCTGGACCTCGGACAAAAACCTCGCCCATGTGGCAGATGTCAAATAAGCCAGCCTTTGTTCTTGTTGCTGTATGCTCGTCAATAACATTAGAATACTGCACAGGCATCAGCCAGCCGCCAAACTCAACAATCTTTGCCCCAAGCTTCACATGCTCGTCGTATAAGGCGGTTTTTTTCAAATTAGACATCCCCTAAAAGAATAATTCTTACAATGTTTAAATATTTTTTGTTACTTGATTATATGATAAAAAATGCTGATGGAAAGTGGCACACAGAATAACTAAAAATCGCACTAATCTCCGCCCTAAATGGAGAAGTATTTTATCGTGCGATTTTTAGGAATTGAAAATTTCGACCTAAAGGTCGGGGTATTAAACCTATGAAAATTTCTGTCGAAATTTTCAATAAATTTGATATACTATAGCTATTTCCCGAGTTTTATGAGAGGGTTCAGCCAAATAAAGGAATCAGAGCTTGCATATTCACGTTACATAATATTTTACCAGCCGCCATTTCAGCCTGAGAATGCTCCTTACGATTCGAGAAATATTGTCCAGATAAGAGACGTAAAAGGAATTCATGCCCTTCTTCAGGAATCAATGGCAAAAAAATTCTGGCTTTACGGTATAGATTTACAGAATGGTGATTTGCATAGAATTGACTTTGCTCCTCGTAAAAAAATTCCAAAGCCTGTAAAAGATACACCAATTGAGTATCTGCTTATTTACAAAGATGGAGCAGACAACCTTAATGTCAAGCTAAATCATGGTAATCTTATTAAAAAATTAGGTGTTATACCAGATAGGGTTCTTGGCTTATATCTCGTCTACAAAACTCCATCTGGTGAGCCAATCAGAAGAATCCCTGATGAAAGCCTTGAAGGGCTGTTGAAATAAGGTACTATTTCACTTAAAGTATACATTTTATAGAAACAAAATTTCTGATGGTTCCGCTCTTTTTATTTTCGTCTTGTCAAAATGCTTGTCATAACTTACAATGTTAAGATTGAATTTAGTGCATAAATAACACTGCATTGCGTCGTCAAAGTCAAGCTTTATTTCTTTCATAACCTTCAGCACACTTAAATCTTCAGTTATACTTGTCTCAAGCCTGACTATTTTGCTTTTGATAATATCCATAAGAAACTCTGTCAATTCATTCAGCTTTTTATTTCTCGTCATTATAACTTCTATGGAATGGATTGTGAAAGAACCTACATAAAACAAAATCTTCCCATCTGGTATTTTACTTAGCAGAGATTCACATTCTCGGCTTTTTTCCTGCTCCAGCAATATTTCAAGGAATATATTAGTGTCTATTAAGTACATTTTACCACATATCACTAATCTTATGTTGCAATTCCACAGAGCCAGATTTAATATCTCTCAAGGCTCCTTTCCAAGCAAACTTTATTTCAGGAACTAAATTTAATTTGACAATCTGCCCATTACTTAATCTTACCTTTTCCAAAGGAACAAAGCGTCCATCCTCGAATCGTGCGGTTATTTCCATTTTAATTCACCTGTATTTACATGAGAGCACATTGGCTTATATAAATCTAACTGGCAAAATCCCGATTATTAATGATTACAATAAGAAAAATATATATTCCTGAATCACATCTTACTTTCCATGAAATCCTACACAGAATACCTATGGTTCAACACCGAGAAGGAAATAGAATTTATCAACATCACAAACAAGGTTGAGGATGCTGTAAAAAAATCCGAGATAGAAGAAGGCTTGGTTTTAGTAAATGCAATGCACATAACAGCCAGCGTCTATATCAACGACGCAGAATCTGGTCTTATCGAGGACTACAAAGAATGGCTTCATAAATTAGTTGACAGGAAAAAATCCTACAAGCATAATTTAACAGGAGAAGACAATGCCTATGCACATCTCATGAGAACAATCATGGGCAGAGAAGTTGTCGTTGCTGTCTCCGAGGGAAAATTAGACTTAGGTCCATGGGAACAGATTTACTATGCAGAATTCGACGGAAAAAGGAAGAAACGTGTTTTGATTAAGGTTATTGGGGAATAGATTAACTCTCCTCATATTTCATATAACATTTATCACAAACAAAAACATGCTCAGATATTTCCTTCATCTTATTATGGCATGAATAGCACCTTACAACTGGCAAATTATCCTGATAAGAATATTCCAGATACTCCCCATAAAATACATCCACCAAAATTTTAACCATCCCCGACAAGCTTTCAGCAATATTAATCCCCATTATCTAAGAAGCAATACAGATATAATTATTTGAGGTATATATGATATATACAATATATTCAACTCAGAATTTAAACAGCAACAACATCCTTATTTGGGATTATCACTTTCCTCTTAATTGTTATCGGCACAAGACCTTGCGTAAACTCAATCTTTGCTATCTCAAGCGGATCATACCTTGCTTTCTTCAATTCCTCTTCGGAAAGCTTTACCAATATAGGCGCTCCGAGAGCAATCTGCAATGCCCTGCTTCCGATAATACGGGCTTTTTCATATTTTGTCAATTGTACTGTTTCTTCCTTTGGCATATCTTATCACCTTGATAAATCTTTATTTTAAATACTCCCTTAATTCCCTTGCTTTTTCGATAGCAATTGAAATCATCTTGTCAATATCCTCGACAGTCAGAGGATAATTCCCTCCTTTTTGCAAAGAGCAAAGCGAATCATTTGACAATGTTGTTACAGTAAGCCTTGCATCATAAACCTTTTCCTCGTCTGTATCAGGATTTACAAAAAAGAAATCTCCAACCTTGTAAATCGTAACAGTAATAGGCTTCTCCTTGACATTTATCTTTGCATCAGTCTTAACCTTGTAATCAATCACATCATTCTCGTATTTAGGAAACCTTGTGTTCATTATTGCTGCAATAGTTGCCAGTGCAGATGCATCAAGCAGATTCCCTGCATCATTAATTGTGCAAATATCCACGATAATATTCCAAACCTTTTTCCCTGGCTCAATGCAAAGCTCTTTAACATCAATTGCCTCGCTTTCCCTTATGCCCCTGTCAACAAGTCTTGCTAATTCAATTGACTGTATTTGAGGAGGTCCAGCTTCAAAATCAGGATTTGATAATGGAAGCAACTCAGCTCCGATAATAATTCCACCTTGGTCAGGCGTATCAGGATAAGGAGTTCCTAATTCCATCTTGACTCCTGCAATTACTTCTGTATCTCCAATCTTCACTTGCGCAGAGCCTTCTGCCGTCGGAATAATCCCAACCTTCAGCTCAATCGGCTTCCTGTAATCAAGCGGACTTCTTCCATCGAGCCTGTGTCCTTTTCCAAATAATTGTATAATATATTCCCTTAAGTCTTTATGCATCTTCAATCACGTATTTCTCCTTTAATGCAGCTTTTTGTATCTCATAGATTTTTTTGCATGCTGCTTTTCCCATCTCAATTGCTTTTAACAATTCATCCTTTGTAATCTGCCCGTCCATCTGGAGCAATGTTATCTTGTCAAGATTCGGAAGATAAGCAATCGGTATGTCTGTTGAACCTTCTTCAAAATGCTCCTCTTCTCCGTCCAAATCAACAACAATCTTGTCGCCGACTTTTCCGACTGAAACAGCAGTAACCAAATCCTTCATGATAAGCCCTGCATCTGCCAAAGCCATTGATGCTGCACAAATTCCTGCACATCTTGAGCCTGCTTCAGTCTGCGGAAGCTCAATAAAAACATCAACAACCGAGTTAG
>CAZXRI010000044.1:0-8410 GCA_964642765.1 uncultured Methanosarcinales archaeon
AATTAAACCCTACTTTTATTTAGGTTCGCTCGGCAGATTTATTCATTATTATTCTCCCTGCCTCGCTCGGATTATAATAGACTAATGCGTGGAACATAACTAAACCTATGGCACGGTCTTAATATCATCTCTGCCGTCGAGAAGATAGAAACAATAACAAGCAAAGCATTTGCTTATCATAAAAATGATATTTTCTGCTCGGCAGTGTAAATAAAAAGTAGTGGATTTTTAAAACTATAATTTTAAAAAATAGCAGATAAAAATCAAGGTGAGTATTTAATAGGTCTACATAAATACATTCTCAAACCCCGTCAATATCCTTGATGCAATCTATAATCAATCCCTGGCAGTTCTGCATGATTTCAATCAAGTCCCTATCAGTTGTCGCATTCCTTACCTGCCCAATCCTGTCAATCATCTGCCTGAAAAACCTTATTAAGTCGCCTTCAAGAAGGTTTGTATTTTTCATTATCTCAAAAATTGTCCTGCGATGATAGCATGGATGGATTAATGCAGTAAGCTGCTCAAGATGGTTGAACCTCCTTTCTTTGGAAAGATATTCGTCATGCTTGACTGCCTTCCACAAGTCATTAAGGAGATGCGATTGATAAGTCTTGAAAAATTCTGTTTTCTCTCTTGATTCATAGCATATGGTTGCAATGAGCAGCATGATTTGGTAAGTGTCCATTCCCTTGTAAAAATCCGTCGAGAAAATCTCCCCTGTCAAAATCTCGTCTGAATAAATATTTGAGCAGAACTCTCCTTTTTCTGTGAGCGAGCCACCTGCGTCAAGATAGCCAAGCTTGGTTAATCTTTTTTTAATGTTGTTGAATGTATTGTAAATCGCATCCTGCTTTGCATTCATGAAATCCCTTCCGTATTTTTGGAATGTGTTAAAGCTCATCACAAGGATTTTGCTGATTTCCTCTGAAGAGTGCCTTTTTATCAGGTTCAGGACAGTATTAACAGACAACCTGAACTGGGAGCGGATTGGCTCTGTGTCTGAGTGTGTAATCTTTTTTAATGTCTTGTAATCAAAATCCCGACGGTGAATCATCATGTAAACAAACCCTTCTGTGTCTATGCCTCTTCTACCTGCCCTTCCGGCAATCTGGAAAAATTCCTTTGAGCTGATGCTCCTGAAATTAATCCCGTCAAATTTTCTCGTTGATTCAAAGCATACTGTTTTGGCAGACATATTGATTCCGACTGCAAATGTCTCTGTAACATAAAGAACCTTAATCTTGCCTAATGCAAACAACTCCTCGACAAGCTCCTTCATTATCGGAAGCAAGCCTGCATGATGAAAGCCAATGCCATAAGGAAGAATCTGCCTTAATGTCTGGGTAGATTTCAGCGTGTTAATCTCAGGCGTTGTTCCCTCAAGCTTTTTCCTCACATAAGTTGATATCTCAGGATTTGTATCAAAGATTCCTGATTTTGAAAGCTCAAATGCAAAGTCCTGAGCCTTTTTCCTCGAGAATACAAAAAAGAAGCATGGAAGCTGATGCTTTATTTCCCGAACTAATTCAACATGAGATGGAGTCTTTGGCTTTGGCATCCTGTGCCTCGAGCGTCCCATAACATAATGATAATCTGGAATGTCAATTATCTCCTTAATCTTTTCCAATGTTGTTTTTCCCAATTCCCCGTCGTAAAAGAACTTGTGCAGTGGAACGCTTCTTTTATCATGCCGAACAACATCAACATTATGCAGCTTTATTGACTTAATCCAGTCAGCAAACTGCTCTGCATTCGGGATTGTTGCAGAAAGGCAGAGAAACCTGACATGCTGCTTTGAAAAGATTACTGATTCTTCCCAGACATATCCTCTCTCTATGTCATTAATATAATGGATTTCGTCGAAGATTACATACATCACATCATCTATCATTACATCATTAGTCAAAACCATGTTCCTGTAAATTTCAGTTGTCATTATCAGGATTGGCGCCTGAGAGTTTTTCACAATGTCTCCTGTAAGCAATCCAACGTTCTCATGACCATATTCCGACGAGAACTCCTTGTATTTCTGATTTGACAATGCTTTGATAGGAGCAGTGTAAATAACCTTGAGATTCTTTTTTCTTGAATAGTCTATAATATAATCTGCAATCAATGTTTTTCCTGAGCCTGTAGGAGCAGACACAACAACAGAATGGTTTTTTTCTATTGAGATAATTGCATCCTCCTGAAACTTGTCGAGGATGAAGTTTTTGTATTGCATGGATTAATTGATATTACGGTTTGTTTATTTAATTATCCAAAATCATTCATTCTCGGATTGAAATCTCCTACCCATTGGTTTCTTTCGTCATCTGTAAAAACCCTGACAAATCCAATTGCAGAAGCCTTGACAGCAAAATCAATATTCTTCTTATATTCTGATTTCAGGGAGTAATATGCAATAAGCTTAAACTCAGGCCGAAATTTATCAGCAGCTGTTTTAACATCATAGACTATCTCAATTTTTTTCTGCTGCTTGTCATCTTTTAGGAAAAGCGTAAATGTATCATGCTCAGGATCATTATATGTAAGATACAGCTTATCCTTTATGCTGTTTATCGCCTTGGATACTTTTGAGCTGTCAGTAACCTGTGCCTCATCAAATTGATTAATGCCGATTGACTTTATCCCAGATATCCTCGATGCAACCTTCAGAAAAATCTCTTTCAGGCTTTTCTCAGACTTAATAAAAATCCTAAGATGCACTGAGCCGCGTGATTCTGTTTTCAGCGCAATGCCTGAATATTTCCTTGCAAACAGCTTAACCAGTTTCTTATATTCATCCTCGTAAGAATTAAGTGTAGGGTCAAGCATTTTGTATGCTGTGTCAATCCCGACTGTAACCCTGATTAACTCAGAAAAATCCTTGTGGAATTCCGAGACGGATTTTTTGTCAATTTCATCCAATAAGTCTGGCATGATTGTTAATAGAATTATTTGCTTATTTAATCCTTTCTAATCCACTATCCGCTGTTACATTATCTTTAATCAAATAAGTTCCTTCTCTCATGAAAACCTTATTTGTCTTAACAGCAATCCCTTTCTCGCCGAGCATTTCCTTGGAAGTCATCAGGGAAATTCCCAGACAGACAAGCTCATCTTTTAAAGACATAATTGCAACAACATCATCCTTGCGTATCTCTGATTCCACTTTAGAAATCCCCGGGATTTTCAGGTCAGAGCCATGGCATAATGATTCAATTGTCGTGTCAAAAATCCAAACCTTTGGCAGATGGGCAACTGCATTTTCAATAGGCTTGATAATTTTCCTGAGATAAGATTCATCACTTTCATTTTTCCAATAATGGAACGCATCCTTTAAGTCATGCAAAGTCGCAAGGGTTTTCTCGTCGAAAGGTCCAGCCCTTGTCCTTCTAAGCTCCTCCATGTTTGCTCCTGAATCAAGCTTCAAGCCAATGTCATGGATAAGCTTCCTGATATATGTGCCTGCCTCGCATCCTACAGAAAAAAGAACTGCCCTGCCGTCAATCTCATGCACATTAATATAATATATTTTCCTGCTCCTTAAAACCCTTTTAACCGCGCTCTTCAATGGAGGAAGCTGTTTAATCCTTCCCTGAAACTCAGCAAGAACCTTCTTTATTTTATCCTCTGGAAAGTCATCATGGATATGCATCAGAGCAATATACTCCTTTCCTGCCGGCAGAAGAGTCTGGACAATCCTTGTTGCCCTTCCTAATGCAATCGGCAGGACTCCTGTAACATTTGGATCAAGCGTTCCTGAATGCCCTGCCTTGTCCAATCCGAGAATATTCTTAACATACTCACAAACCTGATGAGAAGTCGGTCCCTGAGGCTTGTCAATATTAACAACACCAAAATTAATCATCTCTTCAACTGTCCTGTCTTTAGGTAATTTCCCGAGGAAAGGGCTAGTATCAGCATTCCTTCTCACAAGGATTTTTCTTTCCATCCTCTCAAAAGGCAGTTTTGATTCCATTATCAGAGAAGAATCAGTTTCCTTTATTCTCGCCGACAAACTCTTTCTTCTTGATTTTCTGTGTCGGAACTTTACCTTCATCCTTTGGCTTGTGATGAACATTAGGCTTTTCCTTCTGCAATTCCTTTATCTCTTCTTTCAGGACTTCCTTTGCAGTTTCTTCCTTTGTTTTCTGCTCTTTTTGTGCAGGTGATTTCCCATCATTTATTTCTTTTGTTTCCTTGCTCTCTGGCTTAGCTTCCTGCTTTTTCTCAGCTTTCTTTTCATCCTGCTTTTCCTTGCCATCCTTGCTTTCCTTTTTCGCATCCTTCTTCTCTATCGGCGCTCCGAATATCTCAACAGAAACAATTCCTTTCTCGTCTTTGATGCAGGTTACTTTAACATGATGCGGAAAATTCTTGATGCCATGCTTCCAAAGCTCAAGGTTCAGGTATTTGCCTATTTTTATCTCAACAGGCTTCATATGCTGCTCGATAAATTTCTTCAGGACATAGATTGACTTCTTTGCGCGCCTGTATTTAGGAGTCTTAAGAACACCTTTCCTGAGAGGAATATTGTAAGTTCTTTCCAGATTTTTCTGCGATTTTTTCTCTGCCATTTTGATTGTTAATTGATAGTTTTCTCGACCAACTGATGCAGCGAGTTTTTCGCTTCCGCTCGACCACCTTTTCGCATACTCCTCGATAATTGTTTCTGCTTGCCTTCCTCTTTGCATCATGGCAAGCACGTGCGGCTTTACGCCGCACCAAAGTGTGCACTGATTTTGCAGTGCTATGCTTTAAGCTTAATCCTTCTCCATGAGCGCTTGACAGCAGTATGCCTCGACGGATGAACAACCCTTTTCTTGCCGTATTTCTTTGGCACTGTCCAAAAAGGAGCCCATCTTGTCTGCCTTCCTGCTGTTCTCAGGCGTGCTTTTTTCCCTTGTGATTTTACTCGTGACATTTTATTCAGATTTTTTAATGCTGCTTGCTTTTCTCTAAACTTTTCTTATCCTGAATTCCTTTTTTTCAGGCGATAATTTCTGCAACACGCTTTTCAATGTTGCGTCGTCAATAACCTTTATCTTCCTGCTCTGGATTGCCTGCGATAGCAAAACCAAAACCTGAACTGCTTTTTCAGGATGTGCAATCTTCAGATTTCCATATCGAGACAATGCATCTTTTGTAAGATACTGCCTGATAAAATCCTCAAGTTGTGCTATTTGATTCTGAACCTGCTGGTATTGCTCATTCTGAACCTGTTGCTGCTCTGCCTGAGCTTCCTGCAACCTTCTTAACTGTTCAAATCTCTTCCTCTTAAGCTCGTCTATCTCATTCATTTTTCGGAGCTTCTTCAGCAGGTTTTTCCTTTACTTCAGTTTCCTGCTTCTCCTGTTTTTTCTTCTCTTTTCGCTCCTTCTTAGGCTTAGGCACTTTAGGTTCTGAACTTTCAGCTTTTTCTGCCTTCACTTGCTTTTCTGCTTTCTCTGCCTTTTCCTCTGGCTTTGCATCCTCAACAGGAGCAGCCGGCTTAGGCTTTGACTTATTTATTCTTGTGTAAATCTCAGTAGCAACTTTATCCAATAATGCAACACCTTTAGGAGCAATAACTCTGCCTTTATGCACACCTTTCTCGACGTATTTAACAAGCTCTGCTTTCTGGAGCTGCTGAAGGATTTTCCTGATAATGCTTCCAGAACCCTTATCAGAATGCTCTGTGTTATGCCCTTGATTTCTCTTTCCGCCGTATTTCCTTCTGAGCTTGCTCACACCAATAGGTCCAAGAACGTAAATCTTTCTCAGTATTGACGCAGCCCTGATATACCACCAGTCTTCTCTTAACGGAGGCCTTTCCTTATGCACTCCAGTTTTTACAAAAGGAGCCCATGCAGCAGGCTTAATAGAATCAATCTTCTTTAACTCATCTGCAGATTTCTCAATGAGCTCTGCTGAATCAACTTCATACACATTAGCCATTTTGTTTCCCGAATACAATCCTTTACTATACTTAACTTTTATAAATAACTTTTATAAATTTTCATCTTCATGCCTTGCGGCATTAGAACAGCTAACCATTAGCCTCAGACTGAGAATTAGGGGAGGTATAAAAAGGTTTCTCCTTCTGTTCTGTAAACAAAATGAGATTTTATATATAAGTTCACTTTACCAACAAAAATGGCAGAAGACATCAAAAAAGCATACGGGGAGTTGAAGAAAAAATATCCCCTGCCAGAATTCTCTGAAATAAATGCCGAGTATGAAATATCAACATTGGAAAACGCAGAATTCCTTCTCAGGAGGATAAAGGAAAGAATAACTGAAAAGCTTGAATTTATTGGCCAGACTCTCGGTGCAATTCTCCAGCCAGATACAAACTCAGTCGCAGACATGCATGAATACCGTGCTTTCACAGAAGAAGATAAAAGGGAAATCTTCGAGATATACGGAAAGATAATGATACTGCACAGGACAGCTATCGAGCTTTCTATTAATGGCACAGACAAGGAACTTGCATCATATATTTCCAGCTCATTTGAAAAGATTAATGGATTCAAAAAAAGCATTATCAAGCACGTGCAGAAATTAAGGCATTCATGGGAAAAACAGCTTGTTGCAAAAGAAGAGCTTGGATATTTAGGATAAGAGTATAAAAATAAGTTGGGTTTTCAATAATATTTTATATTAGTTGTTTCAGGGATTGTAAAATGAGACTTATCATTTTCGGGCCTCCGGGTGTTGGCAAGGGAACAATCTCTGCAATGATTAAGAAGGAATTTTCTATACCGCACATCTCAAGCGGAAACCTAATCAGGGAAATGATTGCAGGAAATGGACATTTTGCAGCAGAGCTAAAGCCGTTTCTCGACAGGGGCCAGCTTGTTCCTGATGCAATCGCAATCAACATAATCAAGGAAAGGGTTGAGCAAAAAGACTGCGACCATGGATTTATTCTCGACGGTTTCCCGAGGACAATACCTCAGGCAGAGTTTCTCGACAGGATGCTTGGAAACATAAACCTCAACATAGAGCATGTCCTTAATTTAATTGCCAGCGACAAGGTAATTATCGAGAGGCTTTCAGGAAGGAGAATCTGCAAGAAATGCGACGCTGTTTACCATATTATTAATCTCAAGCCAAAAAAGGAAGGGATTTGCGACAATTGCGGAAGCACATTATTCCAGAGAGATGATGACAAGCAGGACATAATCAAGAAGAGAATCAAGGTTTACCACAAAGAAACCCAGCCACTGATAACATATTATAACGACAAGGGTATTCTTGTAGATATTCAAACAGAGAAACTGATTGAGGGGATTTTTCTGGACGTGAAAAAGGTTCTTGAGAATTAGCTATCCATAACCTTAGTCCCATATACAAAAATATATTTCCATGCAAACCCCTGCTTTCTCATAACAGAAACAGCAAACCCATTTCTCCTGAAGATATTCTTGATTTTATCATCTTCAGAAAGCCATGCTGCATTAGGAATCAAGCCAAAAAACTTATCATATTCTACAAAGCAAATCTTAGAGCCTTTTTTCAGCCTCTTATTCATATCACCCAAAACACCGTCTATGTCCTGCAGATAGCCCAATGCTCCTGCTGATACAATGCTGTGAATATTAGGAATATCAGGATGGACCCTGTGTGAATGCTTCTCATCATGGATAATTGTAACATGGTTATGCCCCCGACGATGAATTCTTCTGTGGGCAATCAAAAGCTCTCTCTTTGAAATGTCAGTTGCATAAACCTTTCCGTTTGGGCCAACCTCCTCAGCAAGGTGCAAAGTTAAAGTCCCGACACTGCATCCAAACTCAAGGACAACCTTATCTTTCAGATTTCCCATCATTGAAATAATCTGCCTTCTTATGCTGATAGGAAGAGAAACCCTCTCTGTAAAGAAGACAATGTAAGCCAGAATATCATCCCAAATCCTGTGCATCTCAGCATCATGATACATCCTCATCAGGAAATAAAGAGGTATCCCGAGAGCAATGAATGAAATTGAAATTATCAGCAGGCTGAGGGAATTTTTCTCGAGAACAAGCCAGCCAACAACAACACCAATAAAGAATATGCTGGCAATTATAGGACCAATCTTTCCAAATGGCACCTTGAAAGCTCTCTTAAGCTCTGGCTTTTTGTATCGAAGAATCGGAATTGTTAGCAAAACTGCGACATAGAGTATAATTCCTGTTGGCACAACAAGCGAGAGAAGAGTCTGGTATCTGCCGAATGCAAGTAAAACAACAATCAATGAAATAATCGTCTGAAATATTATTGCATTTGCAGGAGTATGAAATTTAGGATGGATTTTTGCAAACTGCGGCAGGAAAAGCTTATCTCTCGACAAGGCAAACAAAAGCCTCGGAGATGAAATAATCCCGGCAGCAGCAGAGCCAAGAAGCACAAGATAAATCCCAATCCCGCCAATATAATCACCGAAAGGGCCGAATAA
>CAZXRI010000045.1:0-8300 GCA_964642765.1 uncultured Methanosarcinales archaeon
CGTGGACAGGGGATTAGATGGCCGTTGAGTTTTATTTATACTTCAAACATTCCTGTTATTCTGGTTTCGGCATTAATGGCGAACTTCCAGTTATGGGGCAGGCTTATTCAGAATTGGCTTCAGCATGGAACATGGTTTGCAACATTTGATACAACAGGTCAGTTAAGAAGCGGATTGGTTTATTGGCTTAATTCTCCTGAACTTCTGAGGATAATTATCGAGGGGAAAGGATTGCTCGGAATAACTCCTTATCTTCAAGCCTTGTCATATGTCCTGTTTATGATTCTCGGCTCTGTTATTTTCAGCTTGTTCTGGGTTCAGACAGCTGGCATGGACGCTAAAACTGTTTCAAAGCAGATGCTCTCTTCAGGATTGCAGATTCCAGGATTCAGGAAGGATGAGAGAATTTTGGAAACAATCTTAAACAGATATATCTGGCCTTTGACTGTGATGGGAGCAATTACTGTCGGGCTTTTGGCTTCATTGGCTGATTTGAGTAGTGCGCTCTCTCGTGGAACAGGTATTTTGCTTACTGTGATGATAGTCTATAAGCTTTATGAGGATATTGCTAAACAGCATGCTATGGATATGAATCCTATGCTGAAAAAGATAATTAGTTAAATAGTCTACAATTAAAAAATAATGAAAAAAGAGGAAAAATGGTTGCATTTTTAGATTCGTTGTTAAATCCAATATTGGTAATTCCAAAGATATGGTTAGTTTTGGGAATGTCTCTTATTATTTCCCTGATTACTGTTCTCGTCTATAAATTTGCTACAAACCAGAAAGAGATGAAGCGGTTAAAGGACGAGATAAAGGAGCATCAGAAGCAGGCAAGGGAAGCGAGTAGTGATACATCAAAGATGCTCGAGATTAATAAGAAGGCAATGAGTTCTAACATGGAGTATATGAGGCATTCAATGAAGGCAATGCTTTTTACTTTTATTCCAGTAATCCTTTTTTTCGGCTGGATGGCTGCTCATCTTGCTTATGAGCCAATTAAGCCATCGCAGGAGTTTATTGTTACAGCAAGCTTTGACAAGGCAGCTGTTGGGAATGCTGAGATAGCTGTTCCTGACGGAGTTTCTCTGAAATCTGATAAAATCAAGGATATAATTCATACAGACAGGGCTGGGATTGCTGAATGGAAGCTATCTGGGGATTTGGGAAAGCATACTATCGAGATAAAATATGAGGATAAGCCTTATGTTGCTGATGTTCTTATTTCAGATGGTGTTTTGTATTCTGAGCCTATTGTTAAGGTAAAGAGCAGTCTTCTAAAGGAAATTAAAATAGGTAATGAGAAGTCTAAAATGCTGAATTTGTTTGGCTGGGAGTTTGGATGGTTCTGGACTTATGTTTTTTCCTCGATATTGTTCAGCTTGGGATTGAGGAAGGCGTTTAAGGTTTATTGAAAGGAATTCTCTATCTGTCAAGTAATGTTTCTAAGTTGATTTGTTTCTTTATTTCTTTGTGCATTTCCTTAAATTTTGAATATCTGATAGATAAAAGAAAAATAATTTTTATATTCGCTCCTCAAAAATCCCTCTATAACTATGACTGGGATTTTTTTCGTCGCAATTTATATCAGTTTTGTAATTTACCTGTATTTAACGCATATCAAAAACTTTAAATATCTTAGAACAAGTCCTTCTCTGGGGTGGTATTGGTGCATAAAAAATTATTTATTCCAGGTCCAACAGAAGTTCGAGAAGAAATCAGAAAAGAAATGTCGAGGTATTCGATTGGGCATAGAAGCAAGGAATATACTGACTTGCATGCTCAGGTTGCTGAGAAGCTGAAAAAATTGTTCTATACAAAAAATCATGTTCTGTTATCAACATCATCAGGGACAGGATTTATGGAGGCAGCAATAAGAAGCTGTGTTGATAAAAAGGTTCTTCATCTTGTGTGCGGGCATTTTTCAGAGGTTTGGCATGATATTTCAGTCGGAAACGGAAAGCCGAATGAATTGTTCAAGGTAAAGGACAGCGAAGGGTTTACTCATGATATGGTTCGAGAGAAATTAGAAACAGGAGAATTTGACACGCTTTGCTTGACGCATAATGAAACATCAACAGGAGTTATGAATCCTCTCGAGGAAATTTCAAAGGTGATGAAGGATTTTCCTGATGTTGTTTTTATGGTTGATACTGTCAGCTCAATGGGTGGCTATAAGGTTGAGGTTGATAAGCTTGGTATAGATGTTTGCTTAACCTCTTCGCAAAAATGCCTTGCAATTCCTCCAGGGATTGCTGTCGGAAGCGTCAGCGAGAAAGCACTTGAAAGGGCAAAGAAAGTCCAGAACAAAGGATATTATTTTGATATATTAAGAATCCTGAAGTATCATATCAAGAATCAGACAATGTCAACTCCTGCTATTCCGCAGATTTATGCGCTGAATAAAGAGATGGATTATATGTTTGAGGAAGGGCTTGATAACAGGTTTCAACGGCATAAGGATATGGCAGAGCTTACAAGGAAGTGGGCATTGAAGAATTTTGAGTTGTTTCCAAAGGATGGATTTCGTTCGCAGACTTTGACTGTTGTTACAAATACTCTCGGTAAAAGTGTTGCTGGATTGAATGAAGAGCTTGGCAAAAGAGGAATGATGATTTCAAACGGCTATGGTGATTTGAAGGAAAAGACTTTCAGGATTGCTCACATGGGAGATTTGCAATTGGCTGATATGAAAGAATTGCTGGATAATATCGACGAGATTTGGCAGTTATAGTAAGAAAATAGTGGGGTGTGGTAAAATGAAAATACTCTTGACAGACAACATAAATGCAGATGCACTTAATATGCTGAAAAAGGATTTCCATGTTGATTTGAAACTCGGCTTAAATGAAGACCAGTTAACAGCATTGATTCCTGAGTATGATGTTCTCATCGTGAGAAGCAGTGTGAAGGTTACTGAGAGGGTAATTAAGGCTGGAAAAAAATTGAAGATTATCGGAAGGCCCGGAGTTGGTGTTGATAATATTGATGTGAAGGCTGCAACATCTGAGGGAATTGCTGTGATTAACACGCCTTTAGGAAATATCAATGCTGTTGCTGAATATACGTTTGCATTGATGCTTTCTTTATCTCGGCAGGTTCCTAAGGCATGCTCGACTCTCAAGGAGAAAAAGGTCTGGGACAGGAAGTCTTTTCTCGGTGTTGAATTAAAGGAGAAAACTCTTGGAATTATCGGGTTTGGAAATATAGGAAAGATTGTTGCGAGAATTGCAAAGCATGGATTTATGATGGATGTGATTACTTCTGATCCTGTTATTTCTGAGGAGGATGCTTTAAAGCATAATGCAAGGCTTGTAAGCCTCGACGAGGTTTTGCATAAGTCAGATTTTATTACAATCCACGTGCCAATAAATGATAAGACAAAGAACATGATTTCTGAGCATGCTTTCTCAAAAATGAAAAAATCCTGCCGCTTAATCAATGCAGCTCGTGGAGGAGTTGTGGATGAGAATGCTCTTTATGATGCTTTGAAGTCAGGAAAAATTGCAGGAGCGGCAATTGATGTCTGGCAGACAGAGCCTTGCACAAACAGCCCATTGTTTGAGTTGGATAATGTGATTGCAATGCCTCATCTCGGAGGCTCGACATTGGAAGCCCAGGAGAATGTTGCTGTTGATATTGCGATTCACATTCTCGAGGCATTTCGCTCTGGAATTATGCAATATTCTCTGAATGGGATTAAGGAGTTGAGGGAGTAATTTTGTTTATTTTTGAATTTGTGTATTCTCTTTTTTTGAGATAGATACTGAAAAAACTAAAAAGAATTTTTATATTTTGGCTCAGTAGAAAAATCTTATTTAATGCTGTCTGGATTTTTCTCCTTCGCAAATTATATTTAGCTTACTCGTGGTTACGGACAAGAACCATTGCATCATCCTTACATTAATTGCGAGGGAAAAAAGTTTTAAACTTTTTTCCTGAGCCACTCATAAAGTAGTGGATTTTTATTTTTAAAATTAAGTAATTTTCTTCTTAATTTACGTTGAATATCTTTTCAATACAAAATATCTCAAATTGAAGAAAAAAACAAAACATATAAACTTTGCATCCAATAACCCAATCTATCGCACAAAACCCAACCACCAAAAAAGAAAAAGCAAGAAACATTATAATCATCTCTATAATAATTTTAATCCTCATAATTATAACAATCCTCGTCGGAAAACCTCTTTATGGATTCTTCACAAGCCCAGAGAGAATAAAGGAGTGGCTTCTATCATTCGGCATTTATTCTCCGATTGCATTTATTCTCCTGCAGACAGCACAAGTTCTGCTTGCTCCAATCCCTGGACAGGTTACAGGAATCGCAAGCGGTTATTTGTTCGGGATTTTTTTCGGAACAATTTACAGCATGATTGGGGCAATGATTGGCTCGCTGATTGCTTTTTTTCTGTCGAGAAAGCTCGGCAGGCCGTTTGTCGAGAGAATTCTCAAGCAGGAAACAATAAAGAAATTCGATTATGTTTCTGGAGAAAAAGGGGAGTTTGCATTGTTTATGATTTTCCTGCTTCCTGCTTTACCGGATGATGCTGTTTGTTTTATTGCTGGGCTTACAAAAATCCCAATCAGAAAGCTTATGCTCATTGCATTTTTCGGTAGACTACCAGGATACATAATCCTTAACATGGTTGGAGCAGGGATTGCGAGTTCTCAGGCAATGACTGCAATTATTATTTTCTCAGCTTTTATGGTTGTTTCATTCCTAATTTATATTTACCGACGAGATATCGAGAGAATTGTGAAAAGGAGATGAGTTATTTTATGTTAAATTATTCCGAGAAATCTTTACTAAAAAAAATCCTCTATTTTTATTTAGGCTCAGTAGAAAAATCCTATTTAATGCTGTCTGGATTTTTCTCCTTCGCAGATTATGTTAGCTGGTGCGTGGTTTCAGAGAAAGCTATGCCACAAGCCTTATATCATTTCTGCCGATGGGAGAAAGGAAACCTAAAAAACAGATTCATCTGTGAATAAAGAAATTCATCTTTCCTGCTCGGCAGTGTAAATAAAAAGTTTGGATATTATTTTTTCTCAAATTCTATATCCTCAAACCAAAGTCTTTTATTGCCATTATTTATCAACCTTTCACATTCCCAATCGGCTTAAACGAAACAACTGGCTTTGAAATTCCAGATAAAACTAAAGAATGAACAACCTCGTCTATATCTTTATATGCAGAGCCTGCTTCCTCAGCAAGTCCAGACATAGATGCAGCCTTAACATAAATCCCTCTTGATTCCATGTCTTTCTGCAATTTATCTCCTCTCACTTCTCTCTTTGCCTGTGCTCTCGACATAGTTCTTCCAGAGCCATGAGCAGTTGAGCCAAAGGTTTCATCCATTGCCTTTTCTGTGCCAACAAGAAGATAAGAGCCTGTTTCCATAGAGCCTCCGATAATAACAGGCTGTCCTGTTTCCTTGTAAATCTCTGCAAGCTCAGGATGATTCGGAGGAAAGCTTCTCGTCGAGCCTTTTCTGTGAACCATCACATCCTTTTTTTTACCATCAATCTTATGCTCCTCAATCTTTGCAATATTATGAGCAACATCATAAACCATGTGCATTTCCATATCCTCAGGAGTTCTCTTGAAAATATCTGAGAAACATTCTCTTATCCTATGCAAAATAACCTGCCTGTTAGCAAAAGCAGAATTAGCTGCACATGCCATTGCAGAATAATAATCCTCTCCTTCTTTACATCTATAAGGAGCACATGCCAATTCTCTGTCCCTGAGAGGAATATTTTCCCGTTTCATCACATCAAGAAAAGTCTTCAGATAATCAGTTGCTATCTGATGACCAAATCCCCGAGAGCCGCAATGAACCATAACAACAATCTGGTTGTCGTCAATAATTCCGAATTTTTTTGCAATCTCAGAATCAAAAACATTCTCTGCTTTCACAAGCTGAATCTCAAGATAATGATTCCCAGAGCCAAGAGTTCCAAGCTGGCCAATCCCTCTCTCGATTGCCTTATCAGAAACCTTATCAGGATTAGCAAGCTTAATTGTCCCATGCTCTTCAATCCTTTCCAGATCCTCGTCCCAGCCATAGCTGTTTTCAATGCACCACTTTGCTCCTGAAACCATCATGTCCTTGAACTGTGATTTATTCAGGTTTACAAAACCTTTACATCCAACACCTGCAGGAACCTTTTTGAAAAGAAGATTAACAAGCTCTTTCAATTTAGGCTGGACATCCTTATATGAGAGGTTTGTCGTCAATAAACGCATTCCGCAATTTGAAACAATAATATTATCTGCAACAAAATTATGATGCTCAGGAACATTAAAATCATAAACAAAATCATCATAAAATTCCTCAGTTACTGACTCAATCCCGTCGAAAAAAGCACCATTTTCAGCAAGCTCTTTTTTCTTTACAGAAACAAAGTCCTTAAATGAAATAAAATCCAGAGGAATTCTCTGTCCTGCTGATTCATAATAATGCCTTTTTACAAATCTCTCATTTACATCAATACAGTTTATATGCTTTCTAACCTCGGAAAACTTCAGGCCGATTTTTTTAAATTCCTTAATCTTCTCAGCAATCACTTTTCTTTTCTCAGACAAAAGCTTTTTCTCCTTGATGTAAATAACAGCAATCTCCGAGAGTGTTTTCCTCTCTGAATTATATGAAAATCCAATCCCTGAAAATAATTTAAGCAAGTTTTCTTCCTCTGATGAAATAGCGAGCTTTAACCTGCTCGTCTTTCCAAACCTATTAACAAAATCATCTCTCTCTATAAGCTCATGTGTCTTAACTCCAAATTCATCGAGAAGAAAAATAAGTTGGATGCAAAACTCCCTTGCATTTCCGAGAAGGATTGAATTCTTATTCATGGAAAAAACAGGGCAGTCAAATCCAGTCTTTGTATGCGTTCTCGGCTTTGAAAGCTCTGCTCCGAACAATCCTGATAAAAACAATCTCTTAATCCACAGAGGAGATTTCATTATCCAGTCCGGGATGAGAAATTCAATATTTGTCTTTGCTCCTTTAGGATAGCCAAGCCCAAAGAATAATTTTGCAAGAGCCTTTGAAGAAACATGCAATTCAAAGTTTTCCGACGAGAAATTTACTTGCCCATATCTTGTAGGAATTTTGTGGTTTCTAACCCTGCTGTAAACCCTTCCTGAAAATCCGAGCCTTGCAAAATCTTTTTTAATCTCCTCTAAATCATCCTTTTTTCCGTATGCACACACAAATCCCTTTTCGCCTGAAACATAAATCTGTCCATCTCCGAGGAGATAACCGAATAGCCTTGCAATAACAGGAAGCAAAGTATTATCAGAATCAAATGGAAGCAAGCATCTGCTCTTTAGATGCATAATTTCCTGAGAAGTAAATCCTTCTTCAGAAACAAGGACATTTCCCGACGGTATTTTCTCATGCTTAACTCCTTCAAACGGATAAACTGCAATTTCATAATTCTGTTTCTTACTCTTTTTATCTTTAGCAATCCTGAAAATATTCTCTGCATTAACCATTCCGTTTTTTGTAAGAATAGGATGCTCTCCTGTAACCTTTACAGAATATCCAAGCCTTGTCTTTATGCTGTAGATTTTTCCTGTATGCTTTCTCTTCATAAAAAATTCAGGGTTGATTGAGTGAAATGATTTGCATTTTTCCGAGAAGGAAATCACAGAATCAATTATCTCTCTTGCTTTTAGCGAATAAGGCATTGCATTAATTTCAACATCAATAAAACTCTCCTCGAAATTTTCTATGGGCTTGAAATACCCAAATTCAGAGAGAATCCTTGAGCCTTTAACAAGGCAATTTATATCAAACCCAATTCCGCCCGGGGATATTACTCCTTCGTCTAAATCAAATGCAGCAACTCCTCCAATTGGAAATCCATAGCCCCAAATGTCTCGCTGTAGAACTAACTACAAACGATATGACCGTCGGGCATGCACATTGCATATTTTTGGATTCCAGGAAGGCATGCAACATTAGTTACTTGGTTAAAAACACCGTCGTCCATTTCATGCAGCAATTTTTCAGTTGCATAAATACGGGCAGGCACAAGCATTTCTTTCTTGTAGCTTGCAGGTATTTCCCATACTGCATCACTTACTTGCCTTATATCCTTAGGCTTTCCGCTTCCGTGTTCCATTTATTGCCTCCTTATAATTCTTAATTATTAAACAATAATACAACGAGCCTGTGTTATTCTTCCAAGGTCCGTATAATACTGTGTTTATTTCATAGTATTTTAAAGCTTTCTTTAAATTTTGTAGATTTGATTTCTTTATAGACATAAATCTTAAATATATG
>CAZXRI010000046.1:0-8234 GCA_964642765.1 uncultured Methanosarcinales archaeon
TTCTGCAATTACATCCTTTCCTTGTATTACAAAAGGAATGCTCTTCGCCTGAATCTCACTTGGCTCTGTGAATCCTTCGTCTGTAATAGATTTTATTATTGGCTCTATTATGCCTAATTTTCTAAATTCTTCCATTTTATTTTCTCCAAGAAAAAGCGGCGTTAAAAAATTCCGGCTAATGCAGTAATTTTTTAAAGTGATATATGAAACCTATGAAATCTGTTTGACATAGTCATAATCTTGCTTTTCCTTATTTCAGTTTTTGTTTTTATTTCAGAAATTTTTGGTTTCTGCTATTAATTGTGAAATTTGGGTTGATATATAAATCTTTGGGTTTTGTTACTATCTGATGGTGGAGTAAGAAGGAAAAGACTCAATCACTGGCTGATATAGCTAATCCATCTCTCGTATTTTTTGTTTGTTCCGTGGACTATCTCGAAGAATTTCTCCCTTATATCATGGGTTACTGAGCCAATCTTTCCATTGCCTATTGTTGAGTCATCTATCTGCCTGATTGCTGTAACCTCTGCTGCTGTTCCTGTGAAAAATGCTTCATCTGCTGATTTTGCTTCTGCTAATGTAAGAACTCTTTCCTCGACACTATAGCCTTCTTCCCGTGCGATTTCTATGACTGATGCCCTTGTGATTCCCGGGAGGATGTTTCCTAATGGCGGAGTGTAAATCTTCCTGTTCTTGACTATGAAGAAATTTTCTCCAGGCCCTTCTACGACATTTCCCTGATAGTCAAGTATGAGTGCTTCATCATATCCAGCACGCTTTGCTTCCATTCCTGCAAGTATTGAATTAACATAATGTCCTGTAACCTTTGCATCTGCATGTGTTGATTTTGGATGGATTCTGATAAAGTTTGATACCTTGACTTTGATTGGTTCTTCTCCTAAATACGAGCCCCATGGCCAGCATGCTATTGCAAAATCAACAGGAGCTCCGTCTGTTCCAAGTCCCATTTTTCCGTATCCGTAATATGCTATCGGGCGGATGTATCCTTCATGAAGATTATTGACTTTGACTGTTTCTTTTGTGGCTTCAATTATCTCACGCTGTGTAAACGGAATCTGCATCTGGATTTTTTCTGCTGACTTGAATAACCTTTCAATATGCTCCTTGAGCTTGAATATGGCTGGACCTTGCTCTGTGTAATAAACCCTGATGCCTTCAAATACTCCAAGTCCATAATGCAATGTGTGCGTAAGTACATGGATTTTTGCATCTTTCCACTCGACAAATTTTCCATTGAGCCATATATTTTGGGTTTCTTCCACGAGTAATCACCTATAAGGGTAATGGATGTTATGTATAAAAATGTTTGCAGATGTTCTAGAAAAGGTATTCCAATGCATAAATGATAATTGGGATAGTTATAACGCTGAGTAATGTGCTGAGCATGACTATTGATGTTACAATATCAGCATCTCTTTTGTATTTGTGGCATAATATCATTGACATTACAGCAGCAGGCATTGATGCTTGAAGGATTATTACCTTTGCCAATTCTCCGTCTATCTTCATGATTAATACGACAAGGAAGGCTATTAATGCTCCCCCGAATATCTTAAGCAATGATGCAATGAGTGATATTTTGAGGTGGGTTATTTTTATGTTTGCTAATTTGTATCCGAGGATAATAAGTGCAAGTGGGATTGTGATTGAGCCTATCATTTCCAATGGCTTGAAGATTATTTCAGGAATCTGGATTTTGAGGATGTTCAGCGCGATTCCTATTATAAGGGCATATATCAAGGGAATGCGGAATATTTCTTTTAGCTCGTTTCTCGAGTGAATTATTATGATGCCTATGCTGAATAGGAAGATTGAGCTTGTTACATCATAGACAATTGCTCTTGATAATCCAATTTCTCCTAATGCTGCAAGCGCAATTGGATAGCCTAGGTAGCCTGTGTTTCCTATTGTCAATGGGAGGTATAGTCCCGGGAGGTTTATTTTGAATGTTTTGAAGATGAGATAGATTATTGCTCCTGAGATTATTACTATTAATGATGATATTGCGATTATCTGGAAGAATTCAGACAGGTTAAGAGGGCTTTTTGAGATGGATGTTATTATTAGAGCAGGAACAGTGATGTAAACCAGCACGCTTACTATTGAATCTCCGTCGAGCTTTTTGTAGAATCTGCCTAGGATATAGCCGATTAGGATTATTGCAAATATAGGAATGACTATGTTTTGTATCATCTATTCTTTGATTGGCTCTTTGATATAAAAATATGTCGGGCTTTTTTATTTTTACTTATTTTTGAGATTAATACTTTCTCATTTTTCATTAGATTATCCTCTCACTCCTCTCATATTTTATATCCATCTTCCCAAGCAAATCAACAATCCTCTGCTTTTCCTGACCTAATCCTTTCCAGTCGAGAATTACCATTTCTGGCTTTGGAATAATCTTTTCTATTGCTTGAGAAATCATTTCCTCGTCTAAGAATTCCAGATTAAATTTCGGGCAGATATGTCCAATTGCATAATCAGTCCTCTGCAAAATTTTATTGAATGTAGTAGAATAATGCTGTCCTCCGATTCCGAGAGCAGGAATAACATTCAGGGAAGAATAACTTTTCATTGCATTGATTATCACATCAGCCATTATATCTCCGAGTTTCTCGTCTGAATATTCTTTTTCTGTTGAGCCAATCTCAAGAAATAAAACCGGCTTTTCAATGTAAGGTCCATGATGGGTTGCTTCCAGAGTTATTGTCTGATTTTCATGTTTTGACAGCTCAAGAAAAAATGCCTTGAGGATTTTTCCGTCGGAAATGCAAAGTATTTTTTCTTGTCCGCCATATTTTGCATCATTCCAGTTTCCAATAGCATGAACTGTCAGAGCTGGCTTATTATCTGCTGAGCGGTGCTTTGAAACAAAAATAAAAAAGTCTGCATCAATCTCCTTGTCAAGATTTTCAGCAAAAATTAATTCTCTTTCTATTGTGTAAAGCCTGAAATTTTCATAGGCATGTATCTTATTTCCATCGAGGATTTGCTCTGTTTCCTTGAACGGATATTTATTTAGCAGGGAATTCCTGATATTCATGCTTGCCAAATCTTTTGTTGATGAGATGATTGCTGTGTTCATTTTCTCTCTAAGAATTCATCAATATTATTCATTCCTTCATCATATCCTTCTTTTGCAGATGTATCAACCACAACAACCTCATGCCCATTTTCAAGAGCTTCAATTCTGCAAACATCAAATATCTCAGCATCCATATTTTCCCTGACTTTGCTTTTCTTATATCCTCTTTTCTTCAATCTGCTCTCGAGAATCTTCAGGCTGCATTTTGTAACAACACACAAATCAACATACTTTGCAGGAATAAATTGGCTGAGATGGGAATCAATTATAACCCCTGATATCCTTTCCTTTGATTTAGTTTTCAGGCTTTTTATTTCATCAATCACTGCCTTAGAAAATAGTTTCTCATCAATAACATAACAATCCATTTTTTTATCAAAGCTTTCTTTAAGATTATGCTTTTTAATAACCTCATTTCCGTCGATATATTTGTAATTTAGCTTTTCAGCAAGAATCTTAGCTATTGTTGTCTTGCCTGTTCCAGGAGTTCCAGTTATGATAATGACTTTCATTGTCTTAAGGGGTTGATTGACTACTATTAATCTCTAACGCTCTCTGATAAAACTGATATAGTACAAAAACCGCAATAGGAAATAAATTCTTGTAACTATTGCTTGAGCTTCCATTTATTCTTCTGGTTGTTTCCATGGATTTTATTACAAACGTCTCGCCCTCTTGGGAAAAGGTAATTCCCAATGCCTGAGAAATTGGATTATGAATCCCTTCTGCAGAACCATTTTGCCTAAATGAGTCGTACATCCATCTCATTGAATACTCCAGAATATTACCTCTCAGCGCATCTTTAACAGTATCGGTAGTCCTGAAGAGCATAACTTGATAAATCCTCTCGCCTTTAGCTATAATTGCTCTGACTTTGTTATCTATTAGATTTAGAATATTAAATAGAGAGAGGTAAATCTGCTGCCGTAAGGAATCACTATCGTATAAGCTTAGAACTTCGCTTCTTGCGGATTTAGATGTGAATAAGTAACCTCTGAGACCGGAATTGTATGTATCAACAATTCTCCTTTCAGTACCATGATCGATTTTATGCACGTATTCATATCTCACACAACCTTTAATTTTTGGAAGAGTCTCTTTTAATTCTTCGGATAATGCTGACAGAACATATTCTGCAATGGATTCCTCTACAGGACGCCAAAGTTTAGGTGTGGATGTTTTTTTATTTCTGAATAACAATGAAGGATTTTTTACTGTTTTTTCGTCTAAGGAATTGACTTTTGTAGGATGCCCCTCTAAAATCTTGAAGAGAATAAGCAAATCAAGGTAATTAGTCAGCCATTCTTTTGGGTTATTAACGGTGTAAGCAAAATCATCTGCAAATTGTTTTTGGGTAACATTGTTTAAGCCTCCCTTTGATTTAATCCAATCTAATGCCAGATGAATCAACGAATCCTGTTCTGATGCTCTCAATATATTATCAAGAGGTTCGCCTTGCATTTCCTGTATTCCATCATAAAGCATCTGGTTTAGATCTCTTTTTCTTGTCTCCATTATAATCCAAGGTTTATTTGTTTCAGAAACTCCGTCTAAAAATCCTTTTCTTTCAAGTTTACTTGCTTCAGAATTAAAATTTGTTAGATTGTCAACTTTATATTTTCTTTCTGACTCTGCATATCTCGCCCAGCGAGCTACAAACTCAGAATAGTATGAAACTAATGTATCGAGATCTTCATCCATACCTTTAGGAGATACGGGATGAAATAAAAAAGTTGGCTTCTCCTAAAGGAAGTTCAGCAATACTTCATATGCCTTGAGTAGGTCTTTTTCCTCGACAAATATCATGTATTCAGGGAAACAGCTTATTGCCTCGATGATATTAATGTTTTTTAATGCAATCTCTGTCATGATAGTAGCCAAGACACCGATTGTTGTTCCTGAGCCATCACCAAAATTAATGCTAAGCTCTCCGAGATTTTCCTTTGTTCCGACTACCAAATCATGAGGGATTATTTTCAGGACATCTTCTTTTTTGTGCTGGTCAATAAGGATTTTTAGTTTTTCCCTTCCTTCTGAAAATCTTAGAACCTCTCCTTTGCCGAATGCTATCATCGGGATTATCTTCTGCAAAATCTCCAGTGAGCGCTTCTCCCTGTTAAGAGAAATTGAGATAATCCTTGTTTTTGTTGCAATTCTTGAGTTTTTCAGAACCTCGGAAATTTTGGAGTTTTTCAGGTGCGTATCCTCGACATTTGGATATCTCCTTATGGCACTGATTATTGCATGTGTTGATGAATCCAAATTATAGTTTTTTGTAAGGAAATGTGCAACTGCCCTTATATTCAATAGCCCTCTTGACAAATCCCTTCTTAGTGGGGGATCTTTATCGAGAAGATTCCAGATTTGGTGTGTTGTGTTTGCCATTTCTATATAACTATTTGTCTTTATATTTAAATTTTTGTCTTTTATCCTATAAATAGGATATATTTGGCACAATATTAATATGCTTCAAACTCCATATAATATTTTATGGCAACGAATAACTTGGATGATTTGCTTAACCCTAACAAAAAGAAAAATCCGTCGGGATTGGAAGGAAAAGTTGGTTTAGAGCAAAGCCCACATGATGGTGTTTATGATTCTGCTAAAATCAGGCAGGCAAGCCTGTTTTATCAGCAGATGGCAATGAAGGAAATGGAAAAGCTTTATACAGCAGGCATTTCACAGGATGAGAAGAAAAAAGCTATGGAAAATGCCCTGAAATATTTTCATGCTTCGCTTGAATTGGCAGGGAAGTATAATGGCGAAAAAAATCCTGATGGAAAATATCAGGATGGAAATACAGATGTCAAAAAGCAATCAGATGTCAAAAAGCCAACTGCACAAAATAAATCCTATGAAATAAGAAAGGCACGATATGAATCTCCAGCAGAAAAATATAGCGGGCAGAAAAATCCAGACGGAGATAAGGTGAAACACTTATTCCTATACCTCCTGCTCGGTGCATTAATCGGCTCTTACATTGGAGCAATTCCAGTCAAATAACTAAATAACTTTGTCAAATCCTTTTATTTTTTGTCTTTTATCAATAAATTATCCAGATTTTGTCATGAATTTTATATATAAAATATATAACGCATATAAATCAAATAGGCAATTTTAAAAATGACTAACGATTCTATCTCATTTATTGAGGCAATGTGTGACAATAGATCGAAGGATCCATTTAAAAGAATTTCACGCTCTCCACATTTTGACGAATTGCTTAGTCAAATACAGGCAGCATCATCCAGATATGAAACAAGAGGAGAGGTTCACCAACAAACAGAATCAATAAACAATTCTACTCCTGTAGATGATGAATATAATCAAATACATAATAGTTATCGTCCACATTAGATCATTTCATTATCATGTTTCAGGAAAGAAGGTGAGGATTATAATCAAAGACAAACCAGCGAGAAGGTATATTGGATGTACTGAAAATGGGAGTAGACGAGCATATAGTAAGAGAGGATGAAGTTCATGGGAGCATATTTGGCAGAGTTTATGATGCGTTAAATAACCCAGAATTAGGTGGTGCATATGTTGGTAGAGCTATGGATGATGTATATGCACGGGCTACTCCTGCTTTAAGACAGGACATAAATGCGGCAATGAATTTATTAGGTTCAGGAGCAGGAAATGCAAATTTTGTTGCTGCATTGACGAAAATTGAACGCCATTATAACGGAGGCGTACCACCTGAGTCATTATCAGATTATAGTTCAGGCGTGTTTAATAATAACCCAATGTGTTAATAACCAATTTTTTTCTCTCATTTTTCACCTTGCAGATTACCTTGTTGTAATCTCTCGATAAACAATCTGGTGAAAAATGACAATCCCAAAACTTTAAATATTTTCACAGCTTTCCCAAACCATGGAATTAACAAATCTTTCTATAGCACAGAGTGCAAAACTAAGCCCAATCAAAGAGATTGCTGCAAGCCTTGACATCCAGAGTGATGAGCTGATTCGATATGGCGACAATATCGCAAAAATAAAGATTAGTGCACTCACGAGATTAAAAGACAAAAAAGACGGCAAGCTAATTCTTGTTACAGCAATTACACCAACAAAAGCAGGAGAAGGAAAAACAACCTGCACAATCGGAATCTCTCAGGCTCTTGCACGGTTAGGAAAAAAGGCAATGATTTGCGTCAGACAACCATCATCAGGTCCAATCTTTGGTATTAAGGGAGGAGCATGCGGCGGAGGATATTCTCAAGTATTGCCAATGGAAGACATAAACCTTCATTTCACAGGAGATATCCATGCAATAACAATGGCAAATGCTCTCGCAAGTGCTATGCTTGATAATTACATGTTCAACGGAAATCCTCATAAGCTAGACATGAACAAAATTACATGGAAAAGATGCGTTGACATGAATGACCGTGCATTGAGAAATGTTATTGTCGGCTATAAAGAATCTTCCGACGGAAAATCATCTACTTATCAGCGAAAAGACCATTATGAAATCACAACTGCTTCTGAGATAATGGCTGTTCTTTCATTATCGAGCAATCTTCAGGAGTTAAAAGAAAATCTCGGAAAAATGATTGTTGGATTTACTCATGATGATGTTCCTGTAAAAATCTCTGACTTAAAAATAGAAGGAGCAATGGCAGCCATACTCAAAAATGCAATCAATCCAAACCTTGTCCAAAGCATAGAGCATGTTCCTGCTTTTGTTCATGGAGGGGCTTTTGGTAATGTTGCTCATGGATGCAGTTCTCTTGTAGCAACAAAGCTCGCCTTGAAGCTTGTGGATTATGTTGTAACAGAAGCAGGATTTGGAGCTGATTTGGGTGCTGAAAAATTCTTCGATATAAAATGCAGACGTGGAAACCTAAAGCCAGCTGGTGTTGTAATTGTTGCAACAGTCAAAGCCTTGAAGATGCACGGTGCTGGAGAAGATGTAATTGCTGTTGAAAAGGGATTTGAAAACCTCGAGAAGCAGATTGAGAATGTGAGGAAATTTGGTCTTGAGCCTGTTGTGGCAATAAACAAATTTCCTAAAGATTCAGACGAGGAATTGAATATAATCATCTCCAAATGCTCAAAGCTTAATGTAAAGGCATTTCCTATAGATGTCTGGGGAAAAGGAGGAGAAGGTGCAT
>CAZXRI010000047.1:0-8159 GCA_964642765.1 uncultured Methanosarcinales archaeon
TGAAAACGCAAAAGTTTAGTTAAATAATACATATTTAATCCTACAACCGCTTCGACTTCTCCTTCACTATCTCTTGCCCCTTGTGCAAATTTGACAAATACACTTATTCCGGTTTGCCTTCTAACGACTGTTGCTGTTCCAACAAGCTCATTACCAACTAGTATCCCCGCTTCTATATTACTATTTGTTATATACTCTCTTGTTATCTGGAGGACATTGTCTTGCCCAATAAAAATAACTGGTTGGCTTCCAGACATTATTTCAGCTTCTATGAACTCGCCATTTGTTAGAAGTGCCTGTTTTTTATCATCAATTTTTTTGAATTCTTTCACTATTTCGATATTATTCTCAAATTTGCCACCTTTATTGATAACAATTGGATCAAATTTATCCAATTTGTTTCTTACTTCAGATTCAAAATCTCCATAAAGTGTTAATTTTCTAACATCTTGTTTGTTTAGGAAATCCAAAATACCATCTATGGACTTACTATCTGCAAACAATACATAAGATTTAGTCAAAGCAGCGTATGGTGCAACCGATACAGCATCATAGTAATCTACCGTATTAACTAATACATAATTATTAGAGGATAATTGTTCAGCATAATACATATTATTTTGTTCATCTTTAAAATCTATTGGAGTTAGCCCTTTTATTACCCTATAAAGTGCCCTTGAATACACATTTTGCCAATCTTTTGTATTCTTAAAGTATTCTTTTTCAGTTTCTTCTACAGGCGGAGTAACCTTTTCCTCACCACTTACTACCTGTTCAGCTTTTTCTTCTGCTTCTGTTAAATCTCTCTCATCTTTATCACATATTCCATTAGTATCTTGGTCTAAACAACAACCAGAAGCAAATCTCATATAGGGGTTATTACACACTATCAGTTTATCTGATATTCTTTCCAAGTCTTGGTCTGAAATTTGACTTACATCAACATTTTCACAACCAACCATTAAAATTCCCATTATTAGAACTCCCAATAAAAATATTCTTTTCATTTTTTTGCCCCCTTAAAGTATTTTTCATATCCTGCATTCAACCAGAATTGATTCTGCCTTCCAACTTTTTTATATTTTACAATTCTCTCATGAAGTAATTTTAGAAGATGAACCTGTGCTGTATTCCAAGAAACATTTACATCAGCAGCTATGTCCTCAGTAGTTGATGGCCAGTCTGCTTTTTTTAGATAATCTATAATCTTCTGTCTTGTGTTAACCATAAACGGAATTCCCCCTTATATGTGATATACCATAAGACTAAGCACAAACTTCTATATAAAGATTCTGATGAAAAACGACGACGAACAGAACTCCCCCACGACTAAATAAACGACTAACTGACGAAATGTCCCCCTTGATTCTTGTTCCTGATGTATCGCTTCGCTCATCTGATAGAACGCCCTCTTTCTCGACTCTGCGGACGCAGGTTTCCAGAACTTCGTAACTGAAAAAGAGTTTAACAGCGACCGATGTTACTGGCTCTCTTCAGGTATATGATAATCTTATGAAACCATATAATATGAGAGATTTTCAATAACACCTTTTTTTCGACTATGCAGATTTTCCTCAAAAAAGACAGTTCTTGACTAAGAAGGTTTATATTTGTCTGCGCCATTCGCTTTCCTGAGGTGATTCAATTATGACAGATTCAATATTTTACCGCCCAACACCAGAAGACATCAACACTTTCAGAGAAAAAGGCTACATTGTTGTTCCTTCTCTATTGGCTCGAGAAGAAACATCCCTCCTCGAGAAGATTGCAAAAAATGATAATTCATTAAGACAGGAAATAAGAACAAAAGAAGATGGTCAAGGCGGAATAACAACACTTACAGTCAGGAATACTGCCGACGACAATACATATTACGGAGCAATTTCATGCTCAGAAAGAATTGTTGTGACAATGACAGCATTTCTCGATGGAGAAGCTTATCCTTATCATTACAAGGTAAACATGAAAGAGCCACATGGAGGAGGAGCATGGCTCTGGCATCAGGATCATGGATATTGGCAAAGAGACGGACTAAGGCCAGATATGGCAAGCGTAATGATTGCTATTGATAAAGCAACATTAGAAAATGGCTGTTTACAGGTAATTCCTTATTCACATACTCAATGGTGCCGAACATTGCCGCATCACGAATACACACCAAACCAATTAGCAGTAATTAAATTAACGGTAGATGATGCCAGAAATGAACATGATGTTGTGCCAGTTGAGCTAAATCCAGGCGACGGTGTTTTTTTCCATTCAAGACTATTGCATACATCTGCACAGAACACAAGCGACAAGCCAAGATGGGTTTTAATTACATCCTATAACCGTTCAGACAATTTTGCCGCAGTAGAAAATCCAAGGCATCCTGACCCTTATCAATATTCAGTTGTGCCAGATAGAGAAGTTGTTCCTGCTGGAAAAAAGCATTTAGAAATATTAGGATAGGATTAAACTAATTCTCACTTGCCCTTTTTTCTTCTCAATACATACCAAAGCGCAATCAAAGCCCCGACCAAATCAGAAACCAAATCCAGAGAAGTATTCTCATATCCTCCAACTCCAGTCGAAGGAACAACAACAGTCGCAAAGAATTCAATGATTTCATTCAATGCCCCAACACCCAATCCAGCCATAACAATAATTATCGAGAGAGAAACCAATTTATTTCTGTCTTTCAAAGAAGGCTCCAGAAGATAATACATTGCCAAAGTCGCAACACCAAATCCAATAATATGCACAAGCTGGTCATACTTGAAAATAAGATACGGCTCACCGACAATCGGAAATAAAATCAGGGAATAAAGAACCTTACCATTAACAATAATTCCGCCTCCTGACATATGCAATATGCTCCATAAAGTAAGTCCCCATAGAACAATATCAGGATAATTAACCTTATTGTTAGTAAGGACAATTAACGCAAGGAAAAAGATTATCACGCCGACATAGAACAAAAACTCATAATTTCCTCTCGACAGAAAGAAAAATGTAAATATTATCAGCGAGAGAATGTTAATAATCAAGATTGGAATCTGGCTTTTTTTGAGGAGCATTTTGTTAGTTGCCTTTTTTATTATCTGATTAGAATAAAAAGCTTGCTGTTCAATAATATAAAATTTGGAACATAGAATCTTTGCTATCCATACAGCCATCTAAGAAAATTTTAAATAGAATCCTTGAATCTTACTGACTTATGTGGAATCTCCTCCTTACTGCCCTGTATTTCATGCTTCCTGCTTATTTTGCAAACATGGCGCCTGTGATAAGCAGGAGTTTTTTCAAAGGGCTGAATAATCCTCTTGACTTTAACAAGACTATTGGCGGAAAGCCTATTCTCGGGAAGAACAAGACTTTTCGCGGGCTGATTTTCGGGATATTGTTTGCGATAATAATTGCTTTTGTCCAATCCATGTTTTATAATGCAGGAATGTTCATGAATTTAACAATTCTCGACTATAATAAATGGATGCTTATTGGCTTGCTTATGGGAACAGGAGCTATTTTCGGAGATGCTTTCAAGAGTTTCCTGAAGAGAAGGATTGGAATTATGCCTGGGAATCCAATGATAATTTTCGACCAAATTGATTATGCCTTAGGAACCATAATATTCATGCTGCCGATTATCGTCCTGAAAATCGAGATGATTATTATGATTATTTTAACAAGCCTGATATTGAATATCCTAATCAACCATATTTCTTTTTATCTAAAGATTCGGAATGAAAAGTGGTAAGAGAAAGTAAAGAAGTATTGATATTGCAGGATAATAAATATACATAAGGCAGTTTACAAGTCCATCTTTCCATTCATATTCTCTGACGATTAATGTTCCTGCAACAATCCCATAGAAGAATATCAGCGTCGAGACAGCAAGCAATGAGAATGTGTCTTTTATGCTGAATACCAATGCCAGAGGGAATATCAGGTAAATATAATGGATGTTGATATTCTTGTAAGTCAGCCATGCAACAATAATAAGCAACAATGCAGGCAGAATATTAAGGTATAGTGATTTTGCTATCGCTGTATATATGAGGAATACTGCCATAATCCCGATAGTGGCTCGCTGCATTAGTATGAAATATTTTTCACCTTTTACATGCTCATCAAATGCAAAAAAGATTATCAAGAATGATCCGCAGATTATTCCGATGAATGTTGCCAATGACAATAGGATAAAGTTTAATGCTAGCATTTTGTTTCAAGCCTCCTTACTTTTTCTATTCTTCTTTTATGCCTTTCCTCATTAGTAAATTCAGACTGAAGCCATGCTTGGGCAACCTTTTTTGCCTGAGCTAATTCCATGTCCCTTCCTGCAAGGCATAGGATATTTGCATCGTTATGCTCTCTGGATGTTTTTGCCGTGAACTCATCAAAGCACAGAGCTGCTCTTGCTCCCTTGATTTTGTTGGCTGCTATTGTTACACCTGTTCCTGAGCCGCAGATTAGGATTCCAAGTTTTTTTTTCTTGACAACATCGCTGGCGACTTTTTCTGCTATGTCAGGATAGTCAACTGATTGCTCTGAGTTTGTGCCATAATCAGACACATCATAACCCAGCTTTTGTGAGAATTTCTTGATTTCTTCCTTTAGCTTAAATCCTGCATGGTCTGAGCCGATTATTACATCCATATGATAAATATCTGACTGGGGGTTATAAAAATCTTTGCATGAGATATTGGATTTCCAGCCTAAGGAACATAAAGGTAGATTTTCTGGGTTGGACCGTATTGCTCAGGATAAGTATTTCCTATTGGATTACAATTTTGAGTATTACCACTACCATCCGTGCACATTACTTTTACATTAAAGGCATATGTCCCTGATTTAACACCCGTCGGAACTAATGCAATCTTCTTTTTTGCTACGCCATTATTCTTTACTGTAAATTTTTCTGCAACATATTTTATATTTGCAGAAGGAAAATTATTTGTGGTAGATGCTCCCATTTTATCTAAATAAATGCTATTCTCAACTCTCAATTTAAAATCCTGTGTAGCTGTATTCCCAACATACATTATCACAACCCCATAATACGGGTTTTTCTCCTGAGCCAAGTCAGCGCTGTCTTTTGGTATGCAGACTATTTCACGATTCTCGCATAGCAAATCTTGGACAGAAGCGTCAAATTCTTCGCCAACATCATTGGTAGTTTTTGTTGCATAGCTGTATATCTGCTTAACAAAGAATATACCGAGAGTAAATACAACGATTGATATTATCAGGACAACAATCATATTTACTGACAGTTCGATTGCCTTTTTGTTCTTTAGAATTGATTTCATGCTTAGAGATTCCTGTTATGCCCTAGTTATTTAAATTTTTGGATTGAAGAATTAAAGCAGATTAAAGCAGCGTCCTGAGTACATCAACATGCTCAGCAGCTTCCTGTCCTTTTTTTGTCAGAGTAAGAAGCTTTAACCTTCCGTGCTTTTCAAAATTCACAAGCCCTGCTTTTTCCATTTCCTGAAGAATTTTTACGACGTGGGAATATGTGCAGTTGACTTTTTTTGCAAGGGTTGATGCATAGATTTCTTCCTTGGTGTTTTTCAGGTCGAGAAGCATCATTGCTGGCTTTTCCCTGAAGAAAACACTGAAGATTTTTTTGTTTTCCATTGCACTTTTCCAGAGGGCTATCTAATATATATACTTTTTGTTACTTCTTCTGTAATTTGTTATGCTTTCAGTCTGCATAGGGGTGTCAAAATGATGGATAAAAGAATAGAGGAATTGGCAAGGATTTTAGTGGATTATTCTGCAAAAGTCAAGAAAGGAGAAGTTGTCGAGATATTTTGCGAGGAGGCTGGAAAGCCATTATTCCTCGAGGTTTACAAGCAAGTGCTGAAAAAAGAGCCGAAAGAAATTATTGTTGATATTAGATTTCCCGAGACAAGAGAGGTTTATTTCAGGAATGCAACAGATTCCCAGCTTGAGCAATTTCCTGAATTGGCAATGCACATTGCAAAAAACACAAATGTTGCTATCCAGATTGGTGCTCCGACTAATTTAAAATCTATGAGCAACATTGAGCCGAAAAAGTTTGCTATTAAATCAAGAACAATGCAGCCTCTCTCGGATTATGTTGTTAAGAATGTGAGATGGGTTCTTACTGAGTTTCCAACAGAAGCTCTTGCTCAGGAAGCTGAGATGTCTCTCGAGGAGTTTGAGGATTTTGTTTTTTCTGCGACAAATGTTGACTGGAAGGCAATGTCAAATGAGCAGGATAAAATCAAGGCAGTTTTTGATAATGCAAAAAAAGTCAGGATTGTTGGGCATAAGACAGACCTGACTTTAAGCCTCGATGGAAGGTATGCTGTAAAAGGAGACGGCTCGCATAATATGCCTGACGGAGAGATTTTTTATGCTTCTGTTGATGATTCTGCTAATGGGATAATTACTTACGAATATCCTTGTATTTACTCAGGAAGGGAGGTTGATGGTGTTTGCCTTGAGTTCAAGGATGGAAAGGTTGTGAAAGCAACTGCCGAGAAGAACGAGAAGTTTTTGTTGGAGATGCTTGATACTGATGAGGGAGCAAGGTTTTTGGGAGAGTTTGGAATAGGGACAAATTTTGGCATAACCAAATACATCAAGAACATTCTTTTCGACGAGAAAATCGGCGGCACAATCCATCTTGCCTTAGGAATGGCTTATGAGGAATGTGGCGGAAAGAACAAAAGCGCAATCCATTGGGACATGATTAAGGATTTAAGAGAAGGAGGAGAGATTTATGTTGATGGAAAGCTCGTCCAGAAAAATGGGAAGTGGGTATTTTAGGATTTTTTGTCGAATTTATTATTTTTGTATAAACTCCACACCTTCTTTATCCTTAAATGCCTTGTCTCCTGTAACAAATTTTAAGTTATTCACAATTGAAAAGATATATCCAGCAGCATCAAAAATAGAGAGATTATCTTTTTTATTCTCTTCTCGATATTTCAGGGCTTTAATCAATATGCTTCTGCTTACCGGCTTGCAATAAATCTCAAGCTTATCATACCAATATTCAGCTGATTTCTCATCTTTTTCCTTATACAAAACAACATAAAATTCTGCAATTGTCAAATCTGTTATCACAAATTCCTTATTCAAGATAGCTGAAAACTTTGGGTTTCCTCTTCTTAATTCAATCAGTACATAAGTGTCAAGACACAGCATTTTACAGGAACTTGCTTTCCTTCCCTCTTATTTCATCAAGAATCTCTTCAGTAGGCTTTTTGAAATTTCCTGAGCCAAATAATTCCTTGAGTACATTTTCTTTTTTTGTCAGTGTAATGGACACTTCTTCATCTTCTCTAAGTTTTAGCTCATCGGCAATTGATTTAGGTATTACAATTCCGATAGAACTTCCCCATTTTCTTGTTTTGCAGATTAGCATTTTAAATTAGTCTCAATAATCTAATAATTATGTTTAAGATATAACTAATATAAAAATATTCCTATTTTGTTTTAAGGCTATTGAGCAGACTTAACATTTCTCTCATCCATCTCCTTCAGATAATCCTTTACTCTCGATACAATATTCTTTAGGTAATACTGCTCGATTTTCTCCTCGAAGATTTCAGTCAGGGAAAGGTTTTCAAGAACTCGGTATTTATTTACAACCTTCTCAATCAGGAACATTGCCCTTAGCCTTCTGATTTGCCTTCTAACATTTGAGCCTGCAATTCCCCAGAGTGCAAGCTTGTTTTCCTTTCTGTATTCAATTACTGCCTTTTCGACCTCTGTTGCTGTCATCTCTTTCTTGGAATTATAAAGCACGAGAAAAATATCAACAATAATATCACGTGAATCTCCTGGCTGTAAAAGCCCGAGGGAAAGGCAGAGCTTTCTGATAATATCTCTCTGGTTCATAGAAGAAGATGGCTTCTCGTATCGTCTTAATGTAATTTCCGCAAGCGGTGTATCACGCGAAATAATCTTAGGCATCATATTACCTCTCTTTTCTTCAATTTTTCTAACTTAATCTATCCAGATATATTGTAATCTCTTTCCCTTTAATCTTTTCCTTGCTTGAATGTTTAAATCTTTCGTTTTCAACAGGAACTTCAGAAAGCATAAATTCAACTGCATTTACCTTTGCCTTTATATGTGCAGAGTGCTTTGAAATCATCTCCCTTAATCGATTATCGAGGAGAATTACCAGCGAGATT
>CAZXRI010000048.1:0-957 GCA_964642765.1 uncultured Methanosarcinales archaeon
AATTTTTCCTGCCTGCTTATGCTCTTTAAGCTGATTTGGTGTGTATCTTTTAGATGTGTCCTTGGCATTTGTTACAGGAGCCCAAAGGATAATTGTTGATATCCTGCCGTCGGCAGATTTCAATGAAACCAATCCGCCAAGGCTTACGCCGAGAAGGGCAATTTTCCTGAATCCTTTTTTCTCAGCAAAAGCTATCGCTGACTTTAAATCATCAACCTCTTTCCCGACTGTAACAGTATCATCATCACTCTCGCCGCATCCTGAGAAGTCAAATGCAAGTGCATTGAATCCGGCTTTGTTTAATTCTTCAGCAAGCCTATCAAATCTTCCATTGGCTGATTTATCAGATGTAAAGCCATGAGCAAGAATTATTATTTTGTCGGAATCAGCAGGATATATGTTTCCGACGAGATTCAGGCTTCTGGAGTTTTTGAATGTGATTTTTTTCATAACAGACACATAAATTAATACTTGAATCAATACTTGCACCCTGTCAATTCCTCAAAGAACTTAATATCCCTGACACCTGTAAAATTCTGGCTGTTATAAAACACTGCTGGAATACTTGATACTCCTACGTCAACGCATTTCCGGAGGTTATCTCCCAAACAATCAAAGTAAATGCTCGTCGAGAATACTCCCAGAAGGTTCAGCTGGCTTATTGTATCCTGATTATTGCTCTGCCCAAAGATTACAAGGTTTTTCTGCCTGAGGCATGAGATAAAATTCTTGTCTGCCTGAATCTTTTTCTTATATTCTTCAACATTAACAAGCGAGCTGGTCATGTATTTACCGTCGGGAGTTATATAGACTTCCTGTGCATTTATCGCGCCTTGGGCAGTTTTAACTCCGACAGTAACCTTCTTCAAGCCGCTGACTTCCTTTATGCTGAGAACCTCTGCATTGTTGTCAGTCAGGATGTTATATACGTCGAGAGTTGCATCGCTGGATTTCTGC
>CAZXRI010000048.1:967-4008 GCA_964642765.1 uncultured Methanosarcinales archaeon
TAATCAGCCCAACGCTTATTATCAATAAAACAATTACGCCTATCAAAATGTAATTCTTCAGGTTCATCAAGAATAAGAAAGAAAACAGAATATAAAAAATTATTCTTTCTTTGCCATTACTTTTGCAAAAAAGAATATTATCACGCCTAAAACAAGAAAGTTCACCAGTATAAGTGTTACAATAAATACAGGATTTTCCATCAGCGGCTTTTCTCCGACGACAATCGTGTCTTCTTCGCTGTCTTCTTCTGGTGTTTCATCAGGCGGAGTTATTATTGTTTTGTTCTCCTGCACGTCATCTTCAGATGTGTCTGTATCCTCATTATCTTCAGGCGTGTCAATTAGCTTGTTTGTCAGACAGTTATTAACAATAAGAGTATTAGTATTTGCTGCGAACAATGCATCCTCTGATAAATAAACTTTGAAAGCTATTGGATATTGTCCCGCTGGCACATCATTACTGATGAAGAAAGTTGCTGTCTTTGAATAAGTATTCTCATCCTCATCATTGCTTGCTGCCAGTTTAATGTTACTCTCGGCAAAGTTAATTCCCAGTGCATCATTTGTTATTGTCGCTTTTACTGTTTCCTCGTCGTCTTTTCCAGCATTTACGAATTTTAGCTGTGCACTCAGCTTTCTGCTGCAAGATATTGTATCAGGAAATAAGTTTGCAGTCTTGATTATCAAATCCCTGCTTTTCTTATCAACCTTGAAAGTAATTGTTCTCTTTGCTACATGGGTAACTCCCAAATCATCATCTCCCTCTACAAGTATGTCAACATTGTATGTGTCCTCTTCTGTTGTAATTGGAATTGTGTATGAAACTGCCTGCCTTGATGACAACTCTCCTGAATCAATATCAAATTCATCTGTTTCAAGCTCGACATCTGACCCATCATCTATATCCCTGATTGTTGCTGTTATTTTTACATCCCTGAAATCATTGTTTAAGCTTTCTGCATATTTGTTCCTTATCTTAAACTCCATGGTTATCTCAGATGTTGGCTTTGCTTTGACATCCACCAAATCTCCTTCGTTGAGATTTGGGTCTGAGCTGTCTTTGTTTTCAAAATCTCCCTTTATTAGGAAATCCATGTCTTCTATCTCAAGCTTTGTTGCTGTGCTTATGTATAAGGATGGGCCTGTAAAGTTCTTCTGGTCTGATTGGATATTTATGCCTCCGATTAAATGAGATTCAATCTTTTCTTTCTGCGGTATAATTGTATTTATCTTGATAGTCTTGGTTTCTCCTGAACTTATGCTGAATGGTGATGTGGCATTTATTGTATTGTTATATCTTGCATCTGCTGAAGAAGTTACTTTAACATTTGTAAGGTCAACATTTCCGATGTTCTTTATTGTAAATTCTGCTGTCTGGGTTGTGTTGTATTCACCTGAAGGAAAATCAATTCTGGATGGTGTTTCGATAGCAAATGCCTGCTCTGAAACTATTACTGTGAGCTTAAGCGCCTTCTGGATTCCTGCGTATATTACTGTTAATTCTCCATCATATATTTCGAGAGGAGTGTCAGCAGGAACTGTTATTGTTAGTGTTGCTGTTTCGGTTTTTTGGTATTGGACATTGAATGATGCTGTGCTGAGAGAAAGTTTGTCAGCAGTGATTTTGTTTGATGTATTTGTCTGCGAGATTAGGTCGTTTTTTCCGAGAGAAATGCTTATGTCAGTGTTTCCTGTGTTTTCAAATGATAAGTCAAATGTCCGCGAATAGCCTCTCGGAATTATCCTTGATACGTTTGAAAAGCTTGCTTGTGGTGATGGGTTTACTCCAAGGGTTAGTGTGTATGCTGTTGAGTTTCCGCCTGATGTGAAGTTGAATATTCCTGTGTATGATTCTGCGAATGAGTCTGAAGGGATATTGAATGAGTAATTTACGTCTTTAAATCCATTGGCTGGAATTGATACTGGAGATGATGTGTTGTAAGTAACTGAGGCTGTTTCGTTGTTTCTTGTGCCTTTCAGGATTATACTGAGAGGAAGAACTGTGTTGAGGTTTTCTCCTGCGTTTGCGTTTGAGATTCTAAGAATGGAAGAAATTTTCTCGTCAATGTTACCTGCTTTTGTCTCACTCGACGGGCTTACTGACAAATCACCTGCAAATGCTGTGGATGTGAGTAATAGAAATATTGCTATGGATAGTATAATTGTTAGGATTGTTAGATTTTTCTTCATTATGAGCGCACCCCGCTATATGACGTTATTATATAGTAGTGTCAGTAGTTTGCTTGTATATTTAAAGCTTGCGGTGGATTTTTCTGTTCTGAGATATTGATAAATAATGGAAAGAAAAATAAAAATTTAGTAAGGACTCAATACTCTTTCCTCAAGCGGAAACACAATTCTCCTCAATGGAAGCCTGAGTCCTTCTTTTCTTAGCAATTCTGTCCTATTTGGTCCATTCAAGTCAATATAATTTTTCAAGTATTCATTAAGTACATCTCTGTCTACCATCATTCCATCCTCAATTATTACAGGATGCCTATCTAATGTCAAACTGCTTAATGGTCTTGTCATTGCCTTGCTGCCTTTTGATGAATCAGCTACATTCTCAAGGGGAGTATATGAAGTTAAATGTGGTGTCTCTGTCAGTGTTACCATAATTCCTGTTTTTCCTGCTATTGCCAAGTCAACTGCTTTCTCTCCAGCAGCAATTGCTGATAGAAAATCTGGTTCTGAAAGTATCTCCGGATTGTTTCTCCCTAGGTAATTAGGACCTTCTGCTCTTACCTTGAAGTCTTTGTAAACTTCTGTTGGTATTTTCAATTTACTTTCAAGCAGAAGCTTTAGGTATAACGCAAGTCTTCCGTCGGTGACGCTTGTGTTTTTATGTGTATCTGTATGATATTTGAATCTCATTTCAGGATTATCTGATGTTACATTAAGTCTATTTGCGAGATAATCTTTTCCGTCATGTGCTCCTTCTGATGCTACTATCACAAGCTTTCCATATTTATCAAATATGTTTTGCGCCCTTGACAAAAATCTATCCTCCGAAAATCCACCTTCTCTTGTCAGGATTATAT
>CAZXRI010000048.1:4018-8136 GCA_964642765.1 uncultured Methanosarcinales archaeon
ATGCGGGCCAGCTCTCTCGTCATATTTTGCCAATATACTTGCAGCAGCTCCCCAGCCAGAATCTCTTCCCATTACAACTAAAACCTGTGCAATCCCTCCTTCCTTTACCTTTCCGCCTCTTGTTGAATTAGGCAATAATGAGAACGAATCCAAATCTCCGTCAAGGCTCATTGTGTTATATGCAACCCATTTTGCAAATGTTGGATACCCCGGACAGATATATGTTGCAAGCAAATCATTGTCAACAGTTTTTGGAACACCGACGATATATAATTCCACACCTTTATCTCGTGCATGCTCCTGAAGCCTTATTGCTTTCTCCATTGTATCATTTCCGCCGTTAAGAAATACATATCTGATGTTATGTGCAGCAAAAACATCAACAAGCCTTTCGCAATCCATTTCATCTGGATTATGCCTTGATGTGCCGAAAACAGGCCATGAAGAAAACTTGATTTGATTTAACATATTCCGATTTTGCCATTGCTCAACAACTCTTAATACATCAGCAAGATCTTCATGCAATGCACCTCTCATTCCACCTATGGCTGCATACAATGTACCTACTTTTTCATAATGCTCTGTTAAAATTCTGCTCATAATTCCATAAGCAGTTGCAGAAATTACTTCTGTTCCGCCGCCGCCAGCTATATATATTGCATTAGGTTTATCAGACATTTTATGCACCTCAGTGTTTTTTGCATATACTCACCCAAAAAAGTTTTTAGGTAATTTTTTGGCTTCGTGATATTCGACAACAAATATTTATCACACCTATTTATCTTGTTGGTCGAACATATATTTATTGGTCGATTATTTAAGGTTTGTTATCGAGAAGATGTGTTTGTTACTATGTGTTTAAGATGAAATATACTCAACCAAAGATATATGATACCTTTCCTCGTCAGCTTTTTCCAGCCTTGCATCAAGCGCAGGCATTTTGATACTAAACAATTCAAATAAAAGCCTTACAGCTCTTGTCCTGTGAGTCCTATATCCTGAAAAGAATGTATAGCTGTCTTTCTCAAGAGTGATGATGAACCTTTTTTCTGGAGAATTGCAGCTTATCAAATATCCCTTATTAGTTTGGGAAGTGATTAAATCCTGAATTGCAGATAGTAATGTTTGCTTTCGCTCTTCTATGATTAGCTTTGTTTCTGCAAGAAATGTCAATTGTGCTGTATATGAACCCAATGGTGATGATGACGATAATGATTTGTTTAATATAGCCAGAATTTTCCCATGTAAATCTTGGGTATCTCTTCCTATTATCAGATAGTCTGCTATTTTTACATAGCCGTCAATCATTTTATATAGCCTGTGGATTTATCTTATTTAAACATTCCTTCAATAATGTGGAACATTTCGTATACAAAATGAATATTTACAAGCTTTCAAAAACAGCAATCATGTTCAGGAATAATCCAGCCAAGCTTCTCAATGGAATTACTACAAACTCTCTCGACAGCCCAAGGAATGCTTTTGTTGACATGGCTGGAAGGATTGTTGCAACATTCGAGCAGATTAATCTAAATCCTGACGAGGTTTTGATTCTTGTTGAAAACTCTGCTGTTGATAATATGAAAAAGCATCTTGAGAAATACCTGCTTCTGTCAAAGACAAAAATGGAGATAGCTGATTTTAATGTTTATTTTGATTTGGATAGCAGCTATAATATTTCAGATGGAGAATTTTCAGTTCAGTTGCGGAAAGGAAAGTTAATCGTAACTAAAAAATCTCCTGAGCCGAGTGTTTCCTACGAAGAGTTTGCCTTATTTAGGGTTGAGAATAACATTCCTCTTCAAGGCATTGATTATAACAATGAAATGCTCCTTAATGTTTCAGATGAGTTTGTTTCTTTTACAAAGGGATGCTTTCTCGGGCAGGAGATTCTTGCAAGAGTTCATAATTTGGGAAAGCCGCCGAAAAAGCTCGCTGTAATGTATGCTGATGAATGCAATGAAGATGAGTTAAAGAGGATGACATCCAGAATTGTAGAGAAGAAAACCGGAAGACTAAAAGGGTTTGTGTTTGTTGAGAATAAGAAATTATTTGAAGAAAATAGGAATGGAGTTTATGCTGTTTGCAAAAAGGATTAAATTTTCAATTATTCTATCCATCTCTCTGATTCTTTCTTTGATGTTATTATTACAGCTATAACATAAACAGTGATATATGCAGCCAATGGCACAAGAGCAACTGAAAAACCATAATATATCGGCACTGTTACAAGGTATTTCCCAATCTGGTAAGGAATGCTGATTACCTCAATGGCTATCATGATTGTTGATGCGTATATCGAGGAGATAAATGCACTCCTGATTGTTATTTTATACCTGAATATCCATGTGAGAAGGTATGTTATAAGGCCAACTGCGAATATTATGATGAGGTATTTTATTGCAGAGTAAACATACATTAACGACAGGATTGCTGGAAGCAGTGTGAAGAACAGGATTGTTATTACTTTTTTCAGGACTTCTTTTTTTCCGAGGATGTTCTTGTATTGGTTGGTGTCAATCTCTGCTGTTTTGAGGACAGATTCCTTGAAGTATATCTTGTCTCCTGTTATGAGGAGCTTTTTGTATCCTGTTGATATGCTTTCATTTGTGTTGATTACAACTGTCGGCTCTTTGTCTGTGAGAAGGATTGGCTGTTTTGTTTTTATGTCTAAATCTATGTCAAGCTGTTCTATTTTGCTGAATTGTGTATCGAGATAGCTTGATAAGAGGATTATTTTAGGGATTGCTATGACAAGCATTAAGATGTGTGCCAAGAGAAGCAACGAGAAGAAATATTTTAATGCATACCTGACTTTTCTTTCCTGAAGGTCATAATAAGAGTGTGGATAGATTGATTTGGGTATTGTCTTGAAAAAGTCCCAGTCCTCTTTTTCTATTGGTGATTTTAGCATGTTAACTGGTTTTATTGACTTGAGAATTTAAATCTTTGGAATCATATTCAATCAACACCAAAAAACAATCTGGCTTCCTCGTATCTGTGCAAAGGAACTGTTTTCAGCTTTCCTACGCCTTCCTGAAGAGCAATGTCAATAATCTCTGTTCCTTTCAGTGATGCCATTTGACCGAATTTTTTTTCATGTATTAATTCAACAGCCTTTACGCCTAACCTTGTTCCAAGAACCCTGTCAAATGCAGTCGGGCTTCCTGCTCTCTGCAAATGCCCGAGAACAACATGCCTTGCTTCTTTTCCTGTCCTATTCTCTATCTCACTGGCAAGTGTATCTGCAATTCCTCCTAATCTTACATGCCCGAAAGCATCTTTCTCTGCATTCTGCGTTACAAATCCTGTTCCTTGTTTTGGCAATGCTCCTTCTGAAACAGCAATCATGGTATATTGCTTGCCTTCTTTCTCACGACGCATGATTATCTTGCATATCTCCTCTATATCAAATGGAGATTCTGGAATAAGAATAATATGCGCTCCTCCTGCGATTCCTGCATGAAGAGTTATCCAGCCTGCGTATCTTCCCATTACCTCGACGAGCAAAACCCTTTGGTGAGACTCAGCAGTTGTATGTAAGTTATGGATGGCATCAGCAGCCCTATTAACCGCAGTGTCAAATCCGAAAGTATAATCTGTTCCTGATAAATCATTATCAATTGTTTTCGGAACACCGACGACATTAATGCCTTCCTTGAAAAGCTTGTTAGCAACTCCAAGTGTATCATCTCCACCGATAGCAATGAGATATTCACACTGGTTTTTTTTAAGGGTTTCTTTTATCTTATTCACACCGTCGGGAATTTTCATCGGGTTTGTCCTGCTTGAGCCGAGAATAGTGCCTCCTGTCATGTGTATATTTTCAACTTTATCCAAATCAAGAGGATGCTCATGCCCGTCTCCAAGCAATCCTTTCCATCCTAAACGAAATCCAAGAACATCATATCCGAGAGAAACCGCCTTGACAACAATCCCTCTTATGACTGCATTTAATCCAGGAGCATCTCCGCCGCCTGTAAGCACTGCTATCTGTTCCTTTCTTGCGCCAGTAATTGCCATGCAAACTAAGAAGTTTCTCTGGTTTATATGTTTTTCTTTGTTGTAAATAAAGCAGAATATAGGCATCGCCTATCCCAATCGCAGCAAGCTGCGGG
>CAZXRI010000049.1:0-7971 GCA_964642765.1 uncultured Methanosarcinales archaeon
TTTTTAGTTGTTATTAGAGAACTCCTTATGATTAAGCATATTACAACTTCACTTTTTCGCCTAGAAATCTAATTACCTTATCTCAATATCATCCTTCAGCATGACTCGCTCGCAATAATGGCAAAGAACTTTAAGCGGCTCTTTATTTATGACATGAAACTTTGTCCTAACAGGCTGCTTGTTTGTGATGCAAACTGGATTAGAGCATTTGATTATTTTCTCGACTAACTCAGGCGTCTTAACATTAACCTTTTTCTCGACTGTAAAATTCCTGATTATATTCAGTGTTGCATCAGGCGCAATTATCGCTATCTTATCAACCTGCTCCTGCGTAAGCTGCTTGTCTGCAATCTTGACAATCCCTTTTTTCCCGAGCTCCTTGCTTGGAAGGTTTGTTGCAATAGAAACAATATTCTCATGCTTCCCAAGCTCGAGAATCTTAACAACCTTGAAAGTCTGGTTGGCAGGAATATGGTCTATCACAGTCCCATTCTCGATAGCTGAAATCTTAAGTTCTTTTGTCTTCATTTTTAAATTTGCTGAATCTATTTTTTTATTTTGCCATCCCAAGCACTAAACTCAGGAGTGCTTTTCTTATCGGGATTCCGTTTCCTGCCTGCTGGAAGTATGCTGCAAATGAAGTATTGTCAACCTCTGGATTTATCTCTCCGACTCTCGGAAGTGGATGCATTATCTTCAAATCCTTTTTTGCATCCCTGAGAAGCTCAAGATTCACATTATAAACATCCTTGTATTTCTCATACTCAAGAGGGTCAGGAAATCTCTCACCCTGAATCCTTGTAACATACATCACATCAAGCTCTTTTACTACCTTGTTTATATCATCTGTTTCTATGACTGTTTTTCCGTTAGCCCTGACTTTTTCTGTATATTCAGGAGGCATCTTTAAGGCATCAGGAGCAATGAAATAGAATTTTACCTTGAAATGCGAGAGTGCAACAGCAAGAGAATGAACTGTTCTTTCATATTTCAAATCTCCGACCATGCCGATAGTAAGCCCGTCTATTTTTCCCTTTGTCTGGAGGATTGTATAAAGGTCAACCATTGTTTGTGAAGGATGCTGATTTGAACCATCGCCTGCGTTTATCACAGGAATTGATGCTGATTCAGATGCAAGCCTTGCACTTCCTTCAATCGGGTTTCTCATGACTATAACATCAGAATACTGCTCGACCATCTTGATTGTATCCCAGAGAGTCTCGCCTTTTTTTATCGAGGTAACTTCCTCTGTCTCAAAGCCTATTGTGCTTCCTCCTAATTGTTCCATTGCTGCTGTAAAGCTAAGCCTTGTTCTTGTTGATGGCTCGAAGAATAATGCAGCCAGAACCTTTCCCTGAAGAAGTAAACTCCTATGGTTTCCGTCGAACTTTTTTGCTATATCGAGAATATAAAGAATTTCATCTTTTGAGAAATCGTTGATTGATATTATGTCTCTGCCTTTGAAGTTCATCTCAAGGTAAATATAAGATGCTGGGAAGTATATTAATGTTTCGCAAACTTTTATATATCCCTCTCGAAAATATGAATATATGAAAGCAGTCCAGAAAAAATACTTTACAATATTCGCTCTATTTGCCTTATTTCTTATTCTTATCCCGATATTAGCTTATGCTGATAATGAAGAAGAAACTAATCCCAAAATGGTTGCTCTTGGGCTTGCTTTTTTGTTAATCTTTTTCATATTCATTGCAATAAGCATAGCATGTTTTATCTTACATATAATTCTTTTAGTTGATTGTGCCAAGAGGAACTTCGGCAAGAAACTCAAGTGGCTGCTGATAATAATGCTCGTGCCATTTGGCTGGGTGTTCTATTATTTTATCATCAAGAAGCCAAACATAATAAGCAATGAAAAACAGCCTGAAAAGGTTGAGAGCATGGCAAATGCCAGCTTTATCGTCGGAGCGATTGCACTTTTTTTTGTATGGTTTGGAGTAATTGCAGGAATTACTGCTATTATATTAGGAATAATCGCAAGAAAGAGAATCTCTCCAGACAATAATGGAAATAAATCCAAGGAAAACAGCACAGGTGGCAAAGAGCTGGCAACAGCAGGAATTGTCCTCGGAATAGTTAGCATAGTGCTTCAGATATTGATTATTGTATTCTATATAGCGGTTATGTTAATTGTACTGAAAGATTCACCATTAAATGATTTTAAGAATAAGGATATTCCTAGGCTCGAGATGGATTATCTGGTAATAGGCAAGGAGCAGAAAGAATATTGCCTGGAAAATAAGGAACGGGTTTTTTACAAAACAGATGTGCTGTGTGCAATGCCTGTAAATGCAACAGGATTTACCAAAAAGAACGACTTGAACTGGATAGATATGGACTTTAAGATTATTGACAGCACAGGAAAAACAGTCCAATATAGGAGAAACCTGTTCGGAGATGATGGAGAATTATTCCTCTTTGATAATACCCTGAATGGCTATTTTGTAATGGAATCCCTCAAGCCATATGATTACGGGAATTATACATTCTCACTTACAATTCGGGATGTGTATAATAATAATCAGCTTAATTCAAACAGGACGATCTCAATAATTTCAAGGCCAAATGATGAGCTTGTGATAAATAATTTTAATCTTGGTGTTTATAGGAATGGCGGATGTTATTTTGTTAACGGCATTACATTTAGCCAGAAAGATGTAATATGCCTCCAGCCATTTGTAAAAGGGCTTGAAAAATATCAGGATGGGAAATACTTGTTTGATATGGACATTAGAATCAAAGACAAAGCTGATAATATAATTGACTACCAAAAAGGCTTATTCTCAGGAAAAGGCACATCAGAGTATTCAACATTATACAAGACATTTGTATCAAAGGAATTGAACATATTTCCTCCAGAAGCTTATTTTATTGAAGCAACTGTATATGACTTAAGCTCGAATAAAAAAGGGAATGTAAAGGCAAGATTTATCGTCAGTGATGATGATGGGGGTAATGCAGAGGAGATTTTATTGCCTTCGGCATTGATGGATGCTATCCCAGAGGGACGTGTAAAATCATATACTTTGTATGGGATTGATTATGAGATAGAGGTTGATAGAATAACAAGAAATCCTGCATCTGCTTCGTTTATTGTTAATGGTGTAGAAACTGGTGATTTGCGGGAAGGCTCGTCTTATGTTTTGCCGGATGGGGCAATTCTAAGGATTGATACAATCATTGAAAATGAAACTGATGATTCTGAATCAAAAGACATGGCTGCTATTTACCTGTCGAGGTTTGAGTAAGTGTTTTGAAGTTGTTTGGGTTAAGCTATTTTGCCATAACTAAAACTCCTCCAATAATGATAAAGGCTCCGCCTATTATTGTAATTGTATTTGGGATTTCCGAGAAGAAAATAAAGGCATACAAAAGTGTAAAGATAACTTCTCCATAGCTTATGATAGCTGACTTGTGGCTATCGAGGTATTTCATGCCGTAAAGGTAAAGGATGCTTGCAGTGATGTAAACTAATATTGACTGGAATATGATAAGGCTTGCTGAAATGATGCTTAGCCTGAAATCTGAGAAGAGCACAGTCGGAAGAAGGATTATTGCAGGAACAATGCTCTGTGCATACATTACCTGAAACGGTGAGTTCTTCTCGAGGAGTATCTTGTTGACTACTATCAGGATGCCGTAAAAAAAGCCTGAGAGAATTCCAAACATGATTCCAGCGAGATGATTCTTTTCAAATGAAAGACTGCCTGATGTTATGAGGAATAATCCTACGACAGAAAGCGCTAGCGATAAAATTGATTTTCTTCCTATCTTTTCTTTCAGGATAAAAGGAGCTATTAACGCAGTAAACACAGGAGCTGTGTAATGCGTGAATATTGTGTTTGCCATTGTTGTCAGGGAAAATGCCTTGAAGAAAAAATAGATTGTTGCTATTGTGAGTAATCCTGAGAAAATCAAGAGCCCAATCTTGTGAAATACAAACTCCCGACGGTAAATCAGCACAAACGACAGTATGATGGATGCTATTGATGCTGAGATGCCTATTATAATATTTTCAGGCAGGTTAATTATCCTGATTAATGTGCCGACTATCCCGAAGATTATAACTGAAGAAAAAACCAGAATTGCTCCTTTTGTTTCTGTGTTCATATTAATCAGCATCTCTTTAATATTCCAATTGCTGCTCCTGCAAGATAAATTGAGCCGCAGATTATTATCAAGTCATTTTCAGATGACTGCTTTTTTGCAATGGATATTGCTTTCTGTATATCTTTCTCGACGAATATCTTTTTCATGGAAATTGAATTGTTCCCTGCGATTCCTGCTATTGTTTCAGGCTCTTCTGCTCTCATGGATTCCGGCTTTGTGATTACAATGATATCTGCAGCTTTTCCAATCTGAGAAATAATCTGCCTGATATCCTTGTCTTTGAGTATTCCGACGAGAAACACAAGCTTTTGATATCCATGCTTTTTTTTCATGTGTTTTATCTCATGTATTAGTGCCTTTATGCCGTCTGGATTATGAGCACAGTCAACAACAATATTATTCTCGACAAATTCAAGCCTTGCACGCCATTTTGTTTTCAGGAAGCCTCTTTGGATATTCTCATCTAATATTTTTATTTTGTATTTATCCCTGAGAATTTTTATCGCAGCAAGGGCAATTCCTGCGTTCTGATTCTGGAATTTTCCATTCAAAGAGATTTGATATTTTACTTTTTCTGGTAAATAAACCTGAGCCTTTTTCTCGTCGGAGATTTCTGAGATTACATCAAGTGCTTTTCCTTTGCAGCCTGCAACAACAGGAATTCCCTGCTTGATTATTCCAGCTTTTTCATAGGCAATTTTTTCGATTGTTTTGCCGAGAATTTGCGTATGCTCAATGCTTATGCTTGTGATTATTGAAACAAGCGGAGTTACAACATTTGTTGCATCCAATCTTCCTCCCAAGCCGACTTCAAGAACAGCAAAATCTACTTTTTCCCTCGAGAAATAAAGGAATGCCATTGCTGTTGTTATTTAGAAGAATGTCTGCTCTGTTATGTGCGGCTTGATTTCCTGATATAATCCTGCGATATTTTTGTCGGATATTTCAATTCCGTTTATCTGGATGCGTTCATTAAACCTTACTAAATGCGGGCTTGTGTATAAGCCGACTTTGTATCCAGATTCTTTCAGTATTGATGCAATAAATGCACACACAGAGCCTTTGCCGTTTGTTCCTGCAACATGAATGCACTTGAGTTTTTTTTCAGGGTTTCCAATTTTTTCGAGGAGAACCTTGACATTATCAAGTCCGAGTCTCCATCCTTTATATTCATGAGAGTAAAGTTCATTGAGGATTTCTTTGGTATTCACATTAATCAGCAAGAATAAAATCTCCAGAATTAAAATGCTTTGCTATCAGTCAGAGCAACGCCTTAATTCTCTCTGAGCATTGTCGTAATATCCTATTGTTGCGCGATATGTTGGAGAAAGGTTTGATACTGTCATATTATGCCCGATTCTCAGTCCAATACCATCTGAGACACTTCCTTGTAATTCTCTTTGGATAATTGGTGAGAGGTAATTATCTACCATATCACTCAGAACATTTTCAGCTTTCTTTAGTTCATTCCCATGAAGATAATCCTTACAAACTAAATCTGTGATTTTCTGATACCATACAACTACTTCTGGTCTGGTTAAGCTACCATTAGGATTTCCTTCCTTAAATTGTTGGTCAATAGTGTCTATTCTTTGGGCAGCTTGATACGATGGCGTTCTTTCATTAATTGCTTTGATTAATCTTTTAATACTTCTAACGAGGCTTGTCATTCTTAGAGGGAGATTCATATTAAGATAAAAAGCTATCGTAAAATTTCCAGCATCCTAACAACTGTCTCAACTGCCCTTTTTGCATATTCCTCAATTCTTTCGACAGCCTGCTCTCTTGATATTCCATGACCAGATATTCCGAGAGAAACTGGCTTTTCGTATTCAAGCGATAAGTCCATTATTTTTCTTGCTGCATTATGTGCAACTATTTCATCATGGCTTGTATTGCCCTTGATTATAGCTCCTAATGTTACAACACCGTCTATGCTTTTCTTTTTCAGGAGGATTTTTACAGCATAAGGAATTTCAAATGCTCCTGGAACAACAATTATTTCCTGAACACTTGCTCCGATATTTTTTGCATGCTCGACAGCAATGTCTCTCATCCTGAATGTTATGTCTGAGTTGTATTCTGAGACAACAATTCCGAGTGTAGACTTGTTTTTCATTTTTCAAAAACATACCTCTCCTGCATCTTCTTTCCCTTGCCTTCTTCCTGTTCCTGCAAGTTTTTGCAATTCTTCTCTGCCTTTCAAAAGTGCTATTGCATTCAAGGCATGTTTTGTTGTCCTGTTTTTCGCCAGCTGATATAAATCCTTGTCATCCTTTGCCTCGTCCATGTGGACAAAAACCTCTAGGATGTGCTTGTTTACAGCAAGCTGAGTAAGCATGATTCCCTGCGATGCCTCATGGCCGCATACCTTGTCAACCGGCTCTTTGCCAACCATTCCAAGAGCAAGAACAATATCGCATTTCTCCTCGTCAAAAAGCTTCTTGCATGCAACAGGCAAATCCTTCACACCTGGAACAGTGTACCTGATTATTTTTGCATCAGGCTGATTTTTCAGCCATGTTTACTCTCGAAAAAGTAGTATCTGCAATTCCAATCCTTGCCATGCTATGCCTCCAGATTTTGCAGCATTACCTTATCTCCGTCTTTAATGCTGAGCCTTTTCCTCAGGTTAATTGGTGCAATCAATTCAAGGATGCTGTTATCATAATGCGTTCTTTCTGGTATGACTATTGCTCCGATTATTTTTACGGATTTTTTTCCCTCGCCATGATTATTTGATATGCTTGCATGATAGCAGATTAATCCGCCGAATGTCCTTGATTCTGCCTTAAATCCCTCGACATGAATCTCCTTGAGTGTTGATGTAAACCTCACAGTGTCTCCGCTTTTTACTCTCAGGTTTAATGTTCCTGAATACGGCTTAAACCCGAACTTGCTTACAAACTGCCTTACATAACCGTCGAGAGACATGTAATACTTTCCCTCTCCTAAGCCTGAGAATACTGTGCCTTCCATTTTCTTGCTGTCTCCAAACATCTTCTTCAATATCAGGTATATCCCTTTCAGCTCCAATACTCCCTTGTCTGTAATGGTTATTATTGCTCGGTTTGAAACATGCTTTCTTGCTATAAGCCCTTTTTTCTCGAGGGCAATTAAATTGCGGCTTGCGCTCTGCTGGGATTTATTTATTCCTTTCGCTATCAATGATGTTGTTGCTGTTATATTATGAATATCCTCGGATATTTCTGCTAGATGCAACAGAAGCTCTATTTTGCTTGTTTTATTCATCTTGATTAGAAAGGAGTATTAACTTATAAATGTTATGATACTTGGAAGTGGGTATTATTCATAGTGTAATTTCATTAGTTAAAATAATCTGCTCTTTCTGTGCAACTTTCTTTTTAGCCATTTCTATATATTCAGGGATTATATCAATACCAATAGAATTACGCCCCATTCTCTGTGCAACTTCTGATGTAGTTCCTGAACCCAAAAATGGATCCAATACCCAATCATTCTTTTGAGTGAATAGCTTGATAAACCACTCTGGCAATTCTTTAGGAAAAGCTGCGCTGTGATTTTTATTGTTGCAAACAGTCGCAAATTGTAAAACATTCGTTGGATAAACTTTAGTCTTGTTAATCCAATTTGAAATATTTTTACCGAAACCACTACCACTTTTAGAAGTGTCGCGTACTTTATCCGTTTCACTTAATTTTTTTAATCGTTCATTTGCCCAATCACCAATAGGCACCATAACTTCTTCCTGATACATCTTAAAATTGCGAGTCTTGTTAAATTGCAAAATTCTTTCCCATGAATCGCGAAAACGATTAGGCCACTTTCCCGGATAACAATTTTTTTTATGCCAAATAAATT
>CAZXRI010000050.1:0-1191 GCA_964642765.1 uncultured Methanosarcinales archaeon
TCATTCTTCCTGTTATTTCAGGGGGATAATCTTTTAGGTTGGTTTTTTCGATATGAGAAAACATATCTATATGGGTTAAAATAAAGCTTTCAATCGGCGTTAGTTGTGGGGTGTTTTAATGTGTGGAGGAAATAGCAGATATTAAACACCCAAATATGCAAAGGGAGCTGGGTATTAATCCATTAAAAATTCCTCATCATTTAGAGGGGAATTTTTAAGCCTCAAAAATGTCAATGACTCGCCCTAACATCTGGGTATATATCCAATTTTAAGCGATAAACAAATGAAATGCACCAAGTGTAAAGAACTGGCAGTTTTTATCAAGCCAACATTATGTAAAAAACATTTCTCTGCTTATATAGAGGAGAATGTCTTTAGAACTATTAATAAATATGGGCTTTTGAAGCAATCTGATAAAATAGTTGTTGCGGCATCTGGAGGGAAAGACAGCCTTACATTGCTTAATATCCTCTCGAAAAAATATAAGGTTAATTGCCTTGCTGTTGATGAAGGGATTCCTAAATACCGGAATAAAACCCTTCGGGCGTTAAAGGTTTTTTGCAGGAAGCGAAGGATTAAGCTTGAGATTGTTTCTTTTTTAGACGAGTTTGGCGGCAGGTTGGATTCTTTTCTTGATGGGAAATCTAAGCCATGCTCAGCGTGCGGTACACTCCGTCGGTATTTAATGAATAAATATTCTAAGAAGCATGATGTGGTTTGCACAGGGCATAATCTTGATGATGAGGCACAGGCAGTTTTGATGAATATAATCAGGTCAAATGCAAATTTATCTGCAAGTTCAGGACCTGCATCAGGCATTATTTTCCATAATGGGTTTGTGAGAAAAGTCAAGCCGCTTTATTTCCTTAAGGAGAAAGAGATTATGACTTATGCATTTCTTAATAATCTTCTCGACGAATATCAGGAATGCCCGAACGCTGTTCTTTCTTACCGAGCAAAAATCAGGGACATGCTTAATAAATATGCGGATATGCATCCAGAAACTAAAAGGAATGTTATTAAATTCTTCCTGAAGAACAAACAGCATATTTCTTTGCAGGCTGATGTTTCAGAAATAAGGCAATGCAGAATGTGCGGAGAGCCAGCTAAGGGTGATGTTTGTAATGCATGCAGGATTGTGTCAAAGAAGAATACATAGCCTTTATTTCACAATGAATCTGTTAATTTGAA
>CAZXRI010000050.1:1201-7855 GCA_964642765.1 uncultured Methanosarcinales archaeon
TCAAAATGCCTTTCTCTGCACAGCAATCTCCCTCGATACAGCTCCTTCAAGTGATTCTGCGAGATGCTCTGATTTTATCCAGACAGCAATATCATAGCTTTCATGTATCTGCTCTGTATCATAGAGCATGAAAAGAACTTCCTTGTTGTCTACAATAAACAATCTTGCTTTTTTGTTTGTGTGGCTTACATTCGAAATACTCTCGAGGAACTTTACTGCTTCAGATGATTCCTGATTTTTCTGGGTGAATATTTTTATCTCTATGCCCTTTGACTTTGTGTTTTGCAGCAAGCCATGAAGGAATTTGTGGTTTTTTGCTATTGTATTTGATGTTAAGAATATTGTTATTGAGTTTTTAGCGTTCTTAAGCATTGTTTCAATATGGTGGCTTATGTTCAGGCTTCCTTTTATTGTTGCTATGAAATCGCTTTTTGATACGTTTGTGTTTCCTTTCTGGTACAATCCAACCAATTCCTTGAGGATTTTATTGTCGCTTAAGTCTTCTATAAGCTGAATCTGCTGCTCTGTTTTATCCTGTAAAATTACTTTTCTTCTCTCGAGAACTTCTTCAGGAGGGACTGCAACATATTTTATCGGCTTTCCTTCCTTTACATTGATAAATCCTTTTCTTTCCAATGCAGCGAGAACATCATAACTCCTTGATCTTGGGACATTGGCAATGTCGGAAAGCTCTCCTGCAGATGAAACTCCACGGGAAAGCAGGGCAATCCATAGTCTGGATTCATAAGTATTCAAGCCAAATTCCTTGAGTTTTGATAAAAATTCTTTTTGCACAAGCATTTTTTTCCTCCTAAGATTGTAATGTGGAATAGTAATTGAGCAGGTTATTTAAAGCTTTCTGTGATTTGTTATTTGGAAGTGGTTAAACCCTCTGCCAAAAAGCTTAAATAATCCATTAAATGAGCTGTGTTCTAATGAGAAAGCCGATAAGTTCAAATAGTGAATTCTTGTTTAGAATAAATATAAGTATATCGAAAAATATTATCGGCATTATTATCGGATAAATCCTGCTTTTTATTTGGGTGGGTTTCTCGAGGAACAAATGGCTAAATTGCAAAACTTAAATGGAAATGAAGTTGAGATTTTTGACACAACGCTCAGGGACGGAAGCCAGAGCAGTGATGTGAATCTCAGCCTGAGGGATAAGGTTGAATTAGTCAAGGCTCTTGATAATTTTGGTGTTGATTTTATTGAGTTAGGCTGGCCAGGGTCTAATCCAAAGGATATTGAGGCGTTCAGGGAAGTTAAGAAATTGAAGCTTTCTAATTCAAGGATTGTTGCGTTTGGCTCGACGAAAAGGATAGGGGTTTCTGCTGATAAGGATGCAAACCTGAGAGCAATCTTAGATTCAGGGGCAGGTGTTGCGTGCTTGTTTGGCAAGACATGGGTTGAGCATATTGTTCGGCAGTTGAAGGCAACAAAGGAGCAGAATCTTGAATCTATAAGAGATAGTATTTTGTTTCTCAGGAAAAATAATCTTGATGTAATTTATGACCTTGAGCATTTTTTCGACGGGTTTAAGGATAATAAAGATTATGCTTTTGAGTGTCTGAGAACAGCTCACTCAGCAGGAGCATCAACTCTTGTTTTGTGCGATACTAACGGTGGAGCGATGCCTTTTGAGGTTCGAGAGATAATTTTGCAGATATTGGATTTTTTTAAGAGGAATGGGATAAACTCACGGCTTGGAATTCATACACATAATGATTCTGGTCTTGCTGTAGCAAATGCTCTCGAGGCTGTTAAGCTTGGTGCATTGCATGTTCAGGGGACAATTAACGGCGTTGGCGAGAGAATTGGAAATATGGATTTGTGCCAGTTAATACCTAATCTAAAATTGAAGCTCGGATTCTCTCTTAGGAAGATTGATTTGAGCAGGCTTACTGAGTTGAGCAGCCTTGTTTATACTTATACTCAGCTTAAGCCGAATAACAGGCAGCCTTTTGTCGGGAAGTATGCTTTCGCGCATAAGGGAGGGATTCATGTTGATGCTGTCATGAAAGGAGCATCTTATGAGCATATTAACCCTGCTCTCGTCGGTAATAAAAGGAATATTGTTCTTTCTGAGTTATCTGGAAGAGCGACTGTTGTTGAGGTTGCTAAGAAATTTGGGTATGATGTTAGCAAGGATTCTCCTAATGTAAAGGAAATGCTTTCCCGCGTCGAGGAGATGGAGAAGAGAGGATATGATATAGGGACATTGCATGCAGAGCATCTTTTGCTTGTTGATGAGTTTTTTGGAAATGGAAAGCCATTATTTTCTATCCTGAGCTGGAAAATCTCTTCTGAGCATAATGGCGGGGAGCTTAGTATATGTGTTATGAAGGGAAAGGTCGAAGGAAAATCCGTCGAGGAATCTGCAAGTGTTGAAGGCGGCCCTGTTGATGCAGCGTATAATTCACTTAGAAAAATGATTTCGCAGGTTTATCCGCAAATATCTAAAGTAAAGCTTGAGAATTATAAGGTTATGATTGCTGAGGATATGGGAGCAAAAAGCTCTGTCAGGGTTTACATAGAATTTTCGTGTGATAAGGAATTGTGGTCAACTGTCGGAGTGCATACAAATATCCTTCGTGCATCTATTGAAGCTATTGAGAAGGGATTTAGGTATTATTTGAAAACTATCAAGTAATAGTTCCATACGAAATAAAGGGGTGGCATGTATTCTCGAAAATGCCCATTAATCAATAAAAGTATTTATAAAGGGAAGCAGCTTTTTGCTTAAAAATAGGCCGATTGGGGTTTGGGAGGTTTAGTATGGCGAAAAAGGAAAAGGATACTAAGAAAGAAATCAAGGTTGTGAATATTGTTGTTTCATCTTCTTTAGGTCATGATATCCCCCTCGAGAAAATGGCAGCTGCACTTTCGAATACAGAGTATAATCCTGAGCAGTTTCCAGGGCTTGTAATACGGATAAAAGAGCCAAAGACATCTGCATTGATTTTCAGTTCAGGAAAGATTGTATGTACAGGAGCAAGGTCAATGGACAAGGTCGAGGAATCTATTAAGAAAATCATCAAGAGTCTCGAGAAGATTAATATCAAGATTACAATTAAGCCGGAAATTAAAATCCAGAACATTGTTGCGTCTGGAACAGTTGGCATGGATTTGAATCTTAATACTTTGGCAATGAAACTTGATAATACTGAATATGAGCCTGAGCAGTTCCCTGGATTGGTTTACAAGCTTCCAGAGGCAAAGGCAACTTTTCTGTTGTTCAGCAATGGAAAGGTTGTTTGCACAGGAACAAAATCCGAGGAGGAAGTTAATGCTGCTCTTGACAAGCTGATAGTTAATCTGAAGAAGGTTCGTTAGATAGAATCATATTTATTTTTACTTAATTATAATTTGAATGTCAAAGGGGGTTGAGGGCTGGAATTATTATGGTATAGTTGTAGCTCTCTTAATGTTAAAATGGAGATTACGGCTGTTATTGGAAGATTCCATGAATTTTTTGAAAAATATTATTATTCTGAGATTGTCGAGAATAGCAGGCAGAGCAAGAAATTTCTTAATACCAGCTTTAGGGTTCTATCTAAGTTTGATCCTGATCTTGCTAATACTTTACTTGACCAGCCTGAGGAGATTGTTAAGGCAGCTGAGCTTGCAATAGATGAGTTTGAGGTTGAGCAGAAGGGATTCAGGGTAAGGTTTTTTGATATTCCTGAGACGCAAAAGCTTTTTATCCGTAATATAAGGAGTGAGCATATTAACAAGCTTTTTGTTTTTGAAGGTATTGTAAGACAGAAATCTGATGTTAGGCCTCAGGTTACTTCTGCAAGGTTTGAATGTCCGAGTTGTGGTAACGTGATAACTATTCTTCAGCTTGAGTCGAGTTTTAGAGAGCCGAATTCATGCAGTTGGGGAAGAAAAGGTAAATTCGGGCAGTTGAGCAAGGAGCTTGTTGATGCACAGGGTATTGTTCTTGAGGAGTCTGCTGATATTCTTGAGAGCGGAGAGCAGCCGAAGAGGATTAATGTTTTATTGAAGGATGATTTGGTTAGTCCTGTTTCCGAGAAGAAAACAAGCCCTGGTTCAAAGGTTAATGTTGTTGGAGTTGTCAAGGAGGTTCCAATTATTCTTAGGACAGGCTCAAAGTCAACAAGGTTTGACCTTATCCTTGAGGCAAATTATGTCGAGACTATGGAGGAGACTTTTTTTGATGTGATTGTTACAGAGGAGGAAGAGAGGCAGATTAAGGAAATTGCGCGTGACCCTAATGCAGTTAGTCTTCTTGTTGAGTCTCTTGCTCCTTCTATTTACGGGTATGAGAAAATCAAGGAATCTCTTTTGTTGCAGCTTGTCGGCGGTGTAAGAAAAGTCAGGAAGGATAAGGTCGTGAGCAGGGGTGATGTGCATATTCTTCTTGTAGGTGATCCTGGAGCAGGAAAGAGTGCATTGCTTAAGAGAATTGGTACGATTGCACCCAAGGGAAGGTATGTTAGCGGTAAGGGAATTTCTGCTGCTGGTTTAACTGCAAGTGTTGTTAAGGATGAGTTTCTTAAGGGATGGTCTTTGGAAGCAGGCGCAATGGTTCTTGCTTCTAATGGTATTTGTGTTGTGGATGAGATGGATAAGATGAGCAAGGAAGATACAAGCGCTATGCATGAGGCAATGGAGAACCAGACTGTGAGCATCTCAAAGGCAAATATTCAGGCGACGTTGATTGCCAGAACAACAGTGCTTGCTGCTGCAAATCCTAAGTTTGGAAGGTTTGATCCGTATGAGGTTATCGGCAACCAGATTGACTTACCACCGACGCTGATTAACAGGTTTGATTTGATTTTTCCGATTAAGGATATTCCTGAGGAAGCTAAAGATGAGAAAATGGCTTCGCATATTTTAAGTCTGCATCAGAATCCTGATTTGAATGAGCCTCCTATTGAGACTAATCTTCTGAGGAAGTATATTGCTTATGTCAGGCAGAATATTAATCCTAAGCTTTCTGATTCAGCTATCGAGGAGATTAAGTCTTTTTATGTGAAGATGAGGATGAGCGGTTCTGGTGATGAGGTAAGGTCAGTTCCTATTTCGCCAAGACAGCTTGAGGCTCTTGTAAGATTAAGCGAGGCATGTGCAAAGTTAAGGTTGTCTGATAAGGTAACGCGGAAGGATTCTCAGCGTGCTATTGAATTGCTTGAGTATTGCTTAATGCAGGTAGGGTTTGATAAGGAGACAGGAAAGATTGATATTGATAGGATTGCTACCGGCTTTACGGCGTCTCAAAGAAGCCATATTGTAACGATAAAGGAAATTATAAGGGAGCTTGAGCAGCGTCTTGGGAAGAAGAATGTTCTTCTTGAGGATGTTATTGTTGTTGCTCATGAGAGAGGGATTGATAGGGAAAAGGCAGAGAACAGTATTCAGAAATTAAAATTGTCCGGGGATATTTATGAGCCGAAAATAGGAGAGATACAGTTTGTGTGATTTAGATGATGAAAATGGAGCAGCCACAACAGTTGCAGAAAAGGTTTCCAGCTATTAAGCTTAGGATTAAGGATATTATCAACGGGAATTATGTGAGGAATGAGAATGAGCTGAGTTATCTGGATGTTTCAGGCTCTGTTGTGCATAGGGTTAATTTAATAGGTGCAGTTGTTGTTCCGTATTCTCCTGATAACCAAGTTGTAAGTGTTCTTATTGATGATGGCAGCGGCAGGATTTCCCTGAGGAGTTTTGATAATCCGAGGGTGTTTGATGGGTTTGCTGCTGGTGATTTGGTTCTTGTGATTGGAAAACCGAGAGAATTTAATAATGAAAAGTATGTTATTGCCGAGATTATTAAGAGGCTGGATGACAAGCAGTGGATTAAGGTGAGGGAGCTTGAGTTGAAAAAGCATGATAAGGCAGAAAATTCCGAGAAGAAAGTTGTTGCTGAGAAACAACCAGAAGCAACTCCTGATTCTCATGTGGATAATGTTAAGGAAAGGGTTTTTCAGGTTGTTCAGGAGCTTGATTTAGGTGATGGTGTTGAGATTGAGGCAGTGATAGCAAGAATAAATGTTTCTAATGCTGATTTGATTATTACTGAGATGATTAAGGAAGGTTCTGTTTTTCAGGTGAAGCCAGGAAGGATTAAGGTTGTGTGAAATAAGTTTCACAAACAAAAACTTTATATATTTTTAGGTTAGCTTATTTTGCGTGAAATCAAAGGTTATTCTTTTTAATCCAAAAGCAGCTGAGGTAGGCAGATTTATCGGAATCCCTTTAGCGTTTTTAACTATCGGCAGCAGGATTAAGGATAAATATGATGTTAAAATTTATGATAGTACTTATGATGATGTTCATAATGTTGTGATTAATGAGTGTAAGGATGCTCTTTGTATTGCTATTAGTGCCCATACTGGTTACCAAATAAAGGATGCATTAAAACTTGCACGAGTATTAAGAAAGAAATATCCTGACTTGCCTATTATTTGGGGCGGTCCTCATCCAAGTTTGCTTCCTTTGCAGACAATTAAAGATGAAAATGTTGATTTTGTTGTTAGGGGGCAAGGAGAGGAGACGTTTAGGGAGCTTCTTCAGGCAACTGAAGAAAAGAAATCTTTTGATGGGATATTGGGGTTGACATATAAGGAAAATGGTAATGTTAAGCACAATTCTGAAAGGCCTATTCATGGTATTGATGATTAT
>CAZXRI010000051.1:0-6685 GCA_964642765.1 uncultured Methanosarcinales archaeon
TGAAATCAAACCCGACAAAAGACATATTGTAAAGCCCTTTCACATAAGGCTTGAGCGTATAATAGATAATTGCCAGCATCATAACCAAAGTCATAAGGCCTGAAATTAAAACTATCGGAAGCTGGAACAGCCCAAAATCACCATATTTCTTATTAAGGAGCATTCCCCTGTATTTCACAACATTAAGCACACTGCCCTTATACCACCTGTTTCTCTGCTTGTATAACGCCTTGAAATTATCAGGAGCAATTGTAGTTACAGTCGGTGATTTAAGCTGGATTATCTTATAGCTGTTTTTCTGAAGCCTTAATGCCATCTCCAAATCCTCTGTAAGATTATGGTTCTCATCAAAACCTCCAACCTTCTTGAGAATGGATTTTTTATAGACGCTAAACGGCCCAGGAAGAACATGAATGCAGTCAAGCCTTCCTAAAAGGTACTTGTAAAACATATTCACGTTATATTCAAACCACTGCATTCTCTGCAAAAGATTTTTCGGCTTGGCAACCTTGATTATAGGAAGCACAGCAGCAACATTATCCTCGGCAAAATAAGGCAGCATGATGTTAAGAGCATTTTCCTCGACGAAAGAATCTGCATCAAAGCACACAAAAAACTCTCCCTTGCAATTCCTCATCCCGTTATTCAAAGCAGCTCCCTTGCCCTTGTTCGACTGCGAAATAAGGCGAATATCAAAATGATGATTCTCAGAAATAATCTTTTTCACAACCTTTACAGTATTATCCTTACTGCCATCATTAACAACAATCAGCTCAATCTTATCTCTGGGATAATCCAGCCCGAGAATTGACATGACAGTTGCCTTTATCCTTTTTTCCTCGTTATATGCAGGAATCACTATTGACACAAACGGCTTTTCCTTATGCTTTTTTCTCCTCGGCTTTTGCTCATTATCAATAAGGACAATAAACCAGAACACTGCAAAGTAAAGCGATATAAGGTAAATAATCCAAAGCACCGCCTTAATGATTAAGTTCATTGCTTATTTAATTCTCGGCAGATTTATAAGCCTTTTCTTCTGCACAATGCAAATATGAGGATATACATTAACGGGAAATTCTATGAAGAAAAAAAAGCATCTCTCTCTGCATTAGACCACGGGCTTCTTTATGGGGATGGGATTTTCGAGACACTAAGGACATACAACAGAAAGGTATTCATGATAGATGAGCACATCGCAAGGCTTTTCTCGTCGGCAGAAAAAATCAGCCTGAAAATCCCTCTCGGAAAAAGGGAAATAAAAAATGCCATGAACAATTCAATAAAGGAAAACTCTCTCGAAGAAGCATATCTAAGAATAACAATAACAAGAGGCACAGGAGACATTGGATATACTTCAAGATGCACTCCAAACATAATAATCATAGCAAAAAGATTTCATGAATATCCAGCTAAGATTTACAAAAAAGGAGTTAGTGTTGCAACCTATAATGCAGAAAGATTCATGCCAGAGGTTAAATCAACAAGCTGCCTTGCTCTGGCAATTGCAAAAAGCCATGCAGATAAAAAAGGCTGCTTTGATGCAATTCTTCTCGACAAAGAAGGGAATGCAACAGAAGGCACTGTGTCAAACATATTCTTCACAAAAGGCAGAACACTATTCACGCCGAGAGAAAACATCCTCAAAGGAATAACAAGAGACATTGTCATCAGACTGGCAAAAAAGGATTTTGTTGTAAAAGAGCAAGGCATACACAAAAGCCAGCTCTCCAGTTTCGAGGAATGCTTTCTTACAAACACATCAGCAGAATTAGTCCCTGTTGTAAATATAGACGGAAAACCAATCGGAAATGGAAAGCCCGGTAAACTCTGGAAGATTCTATCGCAGGAGTTTAAGGAAGAAGTAAAGAGGTATTATGCCAAAGAGAATTGATTGCCGTGGAAAGGTTCTCAAATTAGACAGGACATTAATAATGGGAATCCTTAACATAACTCAGGATAGCTTTTCAGACGGTGGATTAAGTTTGAGCAAAGAATCTGCACTAAAAAATGCCCTTAAAATGATTTCAGACGGAGCAGATATAATAGATATAGGAGGAGAAAGCTCCCGTCCGGGTTCTGAACCTGTTTCAGCAAAAGAAGAGATTAGAAGAGTTCTTCCTGTTATAAAAGAGCTGAGAAAAAAATCAGATGCTATAATCTCGATAGACACTTACAAGCCTGAAGTCGCTGATAAATGCCTGAAAGCAGGAGCAGGCATAATCAATGACATAACAGGCTTAACAAATCCGTATATGAGAAAAATTGTTGCAAAACACAAAGCCCATGTTATAATAATGCACATGCAGGGCAATCCAAAAACAATGCAGGTAAATCCGCATTACAAGGATGTTGTAAATGAAATAATAATGTTTTTCAGGAAGCAAATTTCTCTTGCTGAAAAAGAAGGAATAAAGGAGATAATAATTGACCCTGGATTTGGATTTGGAAAAACTGTCGAGAATAACATAGAGATATTAAGAAGGCTGAGAGAGTTTACAGTATTAAAAAAGCCAATCCTCATCGGTGTTTCAAGAAAATCATTTTTAGGAGCAATTACAGGATTGCCTGTTAATCAGCGTCTTGAAGCAACAATCACAGCAAACACCATAGCTATTCTGAACAAAGCAGATATAATAAGAGTTCACGACGTAAAACAATGCAAACAGTCCGCAAACATTACTGATATGATTAGATACAAAGAATTAAAGTGAAAATAAAAATAAAAAATTACTTCCTTTTTCCGCCGCGCTGCATCTGAGCTTCACAAACATTGCCGCCTTTGTCAACGTAGTAAAGATATCCTGATTTTCTCTTGATGCCTGCTTTGGCAACTACTTCCTGCTTTTTGCTGCCTTTCTTGCCTGCTCTTGCCATTGGCACTCGAGCAACGTCGCCAGCCTTGTTCAAGAAGTAAAGATATCCTTCTTCTCTTTTAACTCCTGTTTTTGCAATTACCTTTCCCACTATACATCACCCTTTTAAGTTTTAAACTATTTCTGCACGAGCAACTATAAAAACATTGTGTTTTTACGTCTAAAGACTCGACTGAGAGAGGAAATCATACTATAGAAACCGGGCTTAACACTAAGGCAATCTTTTTAAACAAAGCAAATCCACATCCCAGCATGAAGGAAAAAACCAAGAAAATAATCAACACAACATTTCTCCTGTTATTCGTCGGAAGCATAATCATCGGCTTCAGCATAGGCGGAGTTGTTAATCTCGGAGATTCAAGCAGCAATGTCCAAAAATACGGCAGCCTGAAATTCACCAAAAAAGGAAACTTATGGAGCACATACATAAACAACAAGGAGGCGCAGTTCATCTATTACCCGACTGACGTTACTGACTTGGTTTTAGATGGAGAAACAATATCCCTGCTCACAAACAAATATGAAATAGACGCAACATCAGGATTCAACGACACGCTGAAAGAAAGCATTGCATACTCGGAATATGAGCTTGGGAACATGATGAAATTCCACTTCAGCTCTTACCTTAGGGCAGGATATACAGAGAACAACACATACAATATGCCAATAATAACATGCAACCAATCCTCACAAATCGTCCCAGTCATTTATTTCGTATATGGAAACGAGACAAAAATCACAAGGGAAGGAACCTGCATAATCGCAAATGCAAAAAGCAGCAATGACATGATAAGGATAAAAGACAGGCTGCTTTATGCAATGCTTGGAATATTAAAGTAAATATAGCAGAAGGTCAAAGTAATTTAATAGGTGATAATCATGGATGAAGAAACAAAAACAGATGGTATAATTCCTCAGGAAGAAACAAATGCAAAAGAATCAGACGTTGCAGACATAATCGGAGCAGATTTAGAGGAAAAAGAAAATCCCGATACAGACGAGAAAACAGAGATTAAACCTGAGGCAGTTAAAACAGAAGAAAAAAGATCAGATGCAAAAGATCCAAAATCAGACTGGATTCTGGTCGGAAGCATCATAGCAATAATCCTTGTAATTGCATTGGTATTCTCGTTCAGATTCATAATCCCTAAACCAAAGATAGTAACTTTAGAGGATGTAAACAAGGATAATATTCAGGGCAAGCTAAACCCTGAGCTGGGATATATGTATAAAGGAGTTTACAGCTTTATCTATAATGATGGATTATGGCTGCTTCAGCTTCAATCACCAAATGGCAGGAATGAATATAATATTGCTTTACATTATGGGGCAAGAGATGTTGAGAATATCACAGTAATTGGCAATCCAAGCTCACAGTTCGCAAACTCGACGGAATATTACATAACATTCAACCCAACTGCGACAGAACTTCAATATACTACATTAGCTGTTTATGAACTGGACAACAGCATGATAAAATCATTTCAAAAAAAACCAATCGCTGCATGCGACAGGAATGAAACAGCAGCATGTGATGGCAGGCCAATTATAACATGCGAAAACTCAAACAGCACTCCGGTTGTTTATTTTCAGAATGCAAAAGAGCCAAAAGCAATTTACACAGAGAACTGCCTTATTATTCAGGGAGAAGGCTTAGACATAGTCAGGGTTGTGGATAGAATCCTGCTTAATTGGTATGGTGTTATGGAATAGTCAGATAGCAAGATTAATTATTGGTATCTCAGCATGAAGGTGAGATACCTTAAAGCGTCCACCGATTCCTCCGAGTAACGCCGAGGAGGTGCAATTGAATTAGCATTGTAGTTGTAAATTAACAAATGGAACACTACTTTTCAGAAAATCCAGAAAGCATCCCTCAGGAGATAAGGTTTTCTGAATATCTCCGAGGGAAAAGGCTTGAGTTCATCTCATCCTCAGGTGTATTCTCAAAGTCTGGAATAGACAAAGGCACAATGCTCCTTGCTGAAAATATGCTTATATCCAACGAAGATTTTGTCCTTGATTTAGGATGCGGGATTGGAATTTTAGGCATTGTTGCAGGAGCAAGTTTCCCGAGGGCAAAAATCATCATGACAGAAATAAATTCCCGCGCTGTAAAGCTTGCAAAAAAAAATCTTGAATTAAACAGAATCGCAAACGCAGAAATCCGAGAAGGAAACCTATTCGAGCCAGTTAAAGAATTTCTTGAGAAGTTTGATGTTATTGTTGTCAATCCACCTTTCAAGGCAGGAAATAAGTTATGTTTTGAGATTATCGAGAAGTCAAAGGATTTTCTCAAGGAAAAAGGAACACTTCAATTGGTAGCAATGCATAACAAAGGAGGCAAAACATTCTCTGGGAAAATGCATGAAACTTTTGGAAATGTCGAGGAAATTGCAAAGGGAAGCGGATATAGGGTTTATATTTCAAGCAAGTCCTAAAAACCTTCTCTGGCTTCTTTGAGTCCTTGTGCATATTGAAGTATCGAATCAAAGGTTTCCTGCCTTCTTGAAGATGACATTGCATAACTAAAATATGCAAATCTTAATGGATAAATATGCAGATTATCAAGATATAGACTTGCCCATTTTTCACCTTTATTTTCTTTGGAAGCCTGCTCTGCTAAATCTATAACATCTAAATTAGCTGCATAAGCTCCTCCGAGAACCATTGGATGCTTTCCTTCTGAATCACATATTGTTCTCAAGCCGATTATTGACTTTTCTCCAGTCATCTTCAAAGAACCTACCAACACACCACGAACATAAATAAGCACAACAGCACCATAGAAATACTTATCATGTTTGTATGATGATTCTTCTACAAGGGTAATTCTATGTAATATATCTAGCGAAACGCAAATGCCTATTCGCTGGTCTACATGCCTAACAGAATGAATGCCATCAAGATATATTGTGTCTTTGAATAACTCGCCAAGAGACTGTGCTTCTTCAGATAACTCTATGATTCTTGTTAATGGAAGAGCAGAATAAACAGGAAGCCATGATGTTGGAAGGGTACTTGCTAAGGCATTTGTTATTAATTGTCCACTGTTCGGAAAATTTCTCTGGGCAGTGTCTGCATAGCGCAATAAATTCTCCTCTTTTTTATAAGTAACTACATCTACTAATTTATCAAGTCTTGATTTAGGAATCCTATTGACCCAAATATCTGCAAACCGCATAATATCTACTAATCCACTTGAGACACGATAGATACACCGAATAAGACTTTCTTCATCTATTGGAAATTCTGCATGTGCTAACAACATTGGTATAATCTCTCCAAGTCTATCTTCATCTTTAGATGAGATTATTCGTTCCAACTGCTCTTGGCTTTCAGACAGATTTAAGAGGTTACCTGCTCTTTGTTTCATTCTTTCCAGCCGTAAAACTGCTTCTTTATAATTAAACCCATCAGCAATTAGAATAGCATATACTTGAGATTCAATTTCCTCAGGACTTGGCTTTCTGCCAGAAACCCTTCCTACAATATCGGCTATTCCCATATATGCAAAAAGATTCAGCCAAATATATAAAGATTTCTCTCAATAACCCTCTAAAAGTAGTAACTAAACCTCTCTCACACCTTCCTTAGTCAAAGCAACAAGCCTTATCCCAAAACCTGATTTAAGCAATGCAGACAGAACAGCCATGTGAACCTTTCCGCTTCCAGAAATCATATTCAAGCCAACCTCTGGACCAACAATCTTCTGGTTAATATCCTGCTTAATCTCCTCAATCATATCAGAAAGATGAGTATCAACAGCTATGACGACAAACTCGGTGTTTTTTGTCTGAGGAAATCCA
>CAZXRI010000051.1:6695-7826 GCA_964642765.1 uncultured Methanosarcinales archaeon
CTCGTCTGTAATCAATAAAACCTTTTCCCATTCCTCAGACTCAATCAATTTTAGAACATGCTTTCTTGTTCCTTCTCCCTCAAATAAGCATGCGATTAATTCAGTCATTCGATTTAGTGATAAGCTGAATATTAAAAATCTTGGTTTTTCTAAGGGAGAAATCACAATATTTATAATCCCCCCTTAATAACCCCATTCCTTATGGGAAGAATCAAAACAAAACTGATAAAGAGAATGACACATGAGCTAATCAGCAAATTCCCAGACAAGTTCACAGTCAGCTTTAACGAGAATAAAACAGCAGCCAAAGCGCTTCTAATCGGTGACTCAAAGAAAATCAGGAATTCTATCGCTGGCTATATCACAAGGATAAAACAGGCAGCAAAGTAATAAAATGGACGAAGCCCCTAACGCTATCTGCAAGGGATGTCTCAAGTGGGAAAGATTTGGGAGAGGGTGCAATGTTTTCTGGGAAGGAAAGAAAGTTTGCACAATGCGCACCCTGACAGAAGAAGAATGGGCTAATGAGATTAAGATGTAATAATGTAAAGGAATCTTCTTAAAGAATATACCTTGATTTCTATCTGAGATTTGACATTTAATCTAAAATTTTAAAAATCCACTACTTTTATGAATCACTGCCTAGCAGGAAAGATTGTTTTTCTCTTGTAACGGATAGAATCCTTAAGGATTGTGCATAGTTTCTCGTCGGCAGAGATTATATAATCAGCGAAGGAAAAAATCACAGTCAGCAAAATAAAGTGATTTTTGACTGAGCCTAATATTAAGTAAATATTTTTATTTTCTCAAAAATTAAATTTACAAAAAATTCATGGAAAAATACTATTTTCTCGTCTTAATATTCTTTATAACATCCCCGATAGTAAGTTCGCCTGACTTGACATTATCTGCCTTTTCATTAGAGTCTTCGACGACATAAACAAGCTTAACCCTCAGGAATCTTTCAATCTTCTTAGCTATATCAATCGGAGGCTCATAGCTGTTTGTCTCGACCTTATGCACCAAAGAAATCTTCTCGTTAATCCTCTTGGCAAAATCCTCCTGAGACAAGCTGAGCTTTTCCCTTGCCAGCTTGATAATTTCTCCGTAATTTGGAATAATCCTCTCAAC